>DATHBC010000411.1:0-4061 GCA_035296345.1 Pyrinomonadaceae bacterium
AACGGCGGCGAAAGAATATGAAGAAGCTTTGGAGATTTATCGAAATTTAGCCGAAAATAATCCGCAAACTTACCTGCCTTATGTCGCGATAGCTCTGAACAATCTGGCTGTTTTGCACAATAATCAGAACGAGTATGAAACGGCTGCGAAAGAATACCGGGAAGCTTTAGAGATTAGAAGAAATCTGGCGAAGGATAATCCGCAAACTTACCTGCCTTATGTCGCCACGACGCTCAACAATCTGGCTACTTTACATGATATTCAAAACGAATACGAAACGGCGGCGAAAGAATATGAAGAAGCTTTGGAGATTAGAAGAAATCTGGCAAAAGACAATCCGCAGGCTTATTTGCCCCGTGTCGCCGCGACGCTCAACAATCTGGCTATTTTGCACGATAATCAAAAAGAGTATGAAACGGCGGCGAAAGAATACGAAGAAGCTCTGGAGATTTATCGGAATTTAGCCGTAAATAATCCGCAAGCCTATCTGCCCGATGTCGCGATGGCTCTGAACAATCTGGCTGTTCTGCACAATAATCAAAAAGAGTACGAAACGGGGGCGAAAGAATACGAAGAAGCTTTGGAGATTAGAAGAAATCTGGCAAAAGATAATCCGCAGGCTTATTTGCCCGATGTCGCCCTGACCCTTAACAACCTGGCTGTTCTACACAATAATCAAAACGAATCCGAAAAAGCGACGAAAGAATATGAAGAAGCATTGGCGATTTATCGAAATCTGTATGAGGAAATGCCGAATGTTTATGCTCCTGATTTAGCCATGACACTAATAAATCTCGCCACGTTTTATCAGAAAGCTTTGCCGGAACGTGAGAAATCTCTCGCATTCGTGATGGAAGCAATAGCCCTTTTACGCCCGATTCTCGAAGCCGTTCCGTTTACGCAGAAATATATGAAATCTGCTCTGACCGTTTTACGAAGGTGGAGCTTGAGCGATGAGGAAATCGAGCGATTGATTGCGGAAAAGATGATGGAAACGGGAGAAAATCAGGCTTAATCCTTACAGGTTTGCTCGATTCTTTTGCGAAAGATGTCCTGATACCTGCGAGTTATGTGTTATTCCCTGCGAGGGAAGTCTCAATCCCTGTAGGGAATGTCTCAATCCCTGTAGGGAAAACGCGGTTTCCCTACGAGGGAATAGACTTTCCCTTTTAGGAATGTGACTTCCCTTACAGGGAAACTCGATAATCCCTGCGAGGGAAGTCGCATACTTTTCAGGGTAAGACGCATGACTTGCAGGGTTATAGACAAACCTTGCGCGGATTGCGCAAAACTCCTTTGGGTTTTTCGTCAATTTTTATCGACAACAGTCATCCCTTACAGGTGATGAAACTAACTTCAACGATAAGGACGAAAAATCTAAAAGAGGAGATATATTAACAATGAAACCTAAAAAAGCACTCGAAAAACTGGAATTGACCGAAGCGGCGTGGGAAACTCACGCGCCGGACGCGAAGTTTTACGGCACGACGCTGGCGCAGTTTAAGGCGAAGGTCGAGACTTCGCGCGCGATTCGCGAGCAGATTGCCAATCTGGAACAGCAATTGTTAGCCGCGATAACCGAGCGCGATAATGTCGATACGGAAAATCTGAAGCTGGAACAGAATATTGCCAAAGCCATCGCGGGCGACCCGGCATTCGGCGACGACAGCGCGCTGTATGAAGGCACGGGGCGCGTGCGCAAGTCGGAACGCAAGAGCGGTTTGACGCGGAAAAAGAAAACGGACGAGCCTGTATAAAATTATAGGCGGCAATTGAAAATTTCCGGCGACGAGTGAAAATCTGCGGCGGAAAGTGAAAAAACGTGAGCGGCAAGTCGAGGAGTTAATCTTTACGACTTGCCGCTTTTTGTTTGCGGTTTATCGTTTGTTTGTTTGCGGTTTATCGTTTCAATATAACTCTCGCCGCGAAGGTTTCGGAGATTGGCGCGGGTTCGCCCGCACCGAATGGAAGCTGTTCGAGAAGGAAACGCCGCGCCGGGTCAAGCCTCTGCCGTATATCTTCCGGGTTTTGCCGACCGGCATTCACCTGCTGCGGGCGGGCGAAATCGAAGCGAATCCGAGCAGCCTGAACGAGATTTACCGCCTGCCTTACATCCCGGAATTAATCGAAAGAAAAGTGAAAGGCGCGGAAAAAGGCGTTCTGCCCGGCGCGGATTTGAATTTTTACCGCAAAGAATACGAGCGATTAGTCATCCAACCGGAAAACGTTTCGGAGCAGACGAGCCTGCCGGAAAACGCTTCGGCAAGAGACGAATTGAACGATTTGCCGGTGAGAATCGGGTTGAAAGGAAATAGCCGCGAAAGACCCGAAGGAATACGAAGAAAATCAGCCGCGAATAAGAAGAAATAAATAATTCCCGTTATCCGCGACTGATTTTCTTTCTTGTTTTTTCGTGTCCTTTTCGCGTCGTTTCGCGGCGAATCTCGTTTGTGTTATTCTGAAATTTATTTCTTATATCGAAATTTTAGAGAGGTATCATGACGGATATAAAAGATGCGGTAATTATCAGTTCCGTGCGGACGGGCACGGGAAAGTTTCAGGGAGCTTTGAAAGGCTTTTCGGCGACGGATTTGGGCGCAATCGCCGTCAGGGAAGCGGTCAGGCGAGCCGGAATCAATCCGGCTGACGTCAACGAAGTGATTATGGGCTGCGTCGTGCAAGCCGGGCTCGGACAAGCGCCCGCGCGGCAGGCGGCTCTGAAAGCGGACTTGCCGCCCGAAGTTTCGGCTTTGACGGTGAATATGGTTTGCGGTTCGGGCTTGCGCGCCGTCGCGCTGGCGGCGCAGGCGATTAAATTGGGCGACGCGGATTTCGTCGTGGCGGGCGGCATGGAGTCGATGTCGAACATCCCGTACGCTCTGCCGCAGGCGCGCGACGGCTACCGGATGGGCAACGGGCAGATGATCGATTTGATGATTCACGACGGTCTGTGGTGCCCGTTCGAGAACTGGCACATGGGCAACACGGGCGAGGTCGTCGCGGAAAAATATCAAATCACGCGCGAGCAGCAGGACGATTACGCTTACAACTCGCACCGCAAAGCAATCGAAGCGCACAAAGCCGGAAGATTTAAAGACGAGATTGTGCCGATTGAGATTCCGCAGAAAAAAGGCGAGCCGGTTCTGTTCGACCGCGACGAAACCGTCCGCGAAGATACGAGCGTCGAAACGCTCGGAAAATTAAAACCCGCCTTTAAAAGGGAAGTCGGAACCGTCACGGCGGGCAACGCGCCGGGCGTCAACGACGGCGCTTCGGCGGTCGTCGTGACTTCGGCGGAAAAGGCGCGGGAAATGGGCATCGAGCCGTTTGCGCGCATCGCGGGCTACGCCACGTCCGGCATCGAGCCGAAAATGATTATGATGGCTCCGGTGCAGGGCGTGCTGAACGTTTTGGAAAAAACCGGCTGGAAGATGGAAGACGTCGATTTGTTTGAGCTGAACGAAGCGTTTTCCGTGCAGGCGCTCGGCGTGATGAAGGAACTCGGTCTGTTTATGGACAGGGTCAACGTCAACGGCGGCGCGGTCGCGCTCGGACACGCCATCGGAAACTCCGGCGGTCGCGTCCTGACGACCCTGCTCCACGAAATGAAACGCCGCGACGCCCGGCGCGGAATCGCCGCCCTGTGTCTCGGCGGCGGAAACTCCGTGGCGATGGCGGTCGAGAGAGTTTAGGAAAATTACGAATTACGAATTACGAATTACGAATTGCCTGAGTAAATTCAGAGGTTTGAGTTAATTCAATCATTCGTAATTCGTAATTCGTAATTCGTAATTGATTTCTGCAACTTCTTTTCGCGTTCGACGTAGTTTGAAGTAAGGTTAAGTAAATTTTGGGAGAGCGACTACAATGACGGCAAAAGAACATAACAAATTACTCGGAATTTTTTTGATGGCGCACGGCGGTTTGCAGTTGATGATGATGCTTATCGTGACGCTGGTTTACGGCGGATTGGGAACTTTTTTTATCGCCCGCGCGCGGCGCGACGAAGAGGCGATAATGGGCTTCTTTTTTATCGCGGCAATCCTTTTCGTGGTGCTTTT
>DATHBC010000412.1:0-1620 GCA_035296345.1 Pyrinomonadaceae bacterium
GTAAGTTTTCTGCTTTTCGACGTCCGACAACGTATTCCATATCTGAAACGCTTCGTCAAAGCGTTTTTGTTTTGCCAGAAAAGCCGAAAGGACGGATTTTGCCTGCGACGAATCGCCGACCGCCCGCGAAATCCGCGCCGGGTCGCCGTCGAAAATCTGCCACGCAATCGAGACCGCCGGATTGGTAAACGTCGCGTCGCCTTTGACCGCTTTGCGAATTTCCGCAAAGGCTTCCTCGGTTTTGCCGCGCCTGAGCAGAATATTTCCGAGCGCCCATTGCACCTGCGCGTAATGCGGCGCAAGCTCGGAAGCCCTGCGTATCGCGCTTTCGGCTCCTTCGGCGTCGCCGGCGCGGTCTCGCGCGCGCGCCAGCGCGAACCATAGACGATAATCGTTCGGCGCGAGCGCCGCCGCTTTTTCAAATTCCGCCGGCGATTTCGATAAATCTTCGGGCAAAAAGGATTTTTCGCCCAGAACCGCCAGCGCGTAATGCGACTGCGGGTCCGACGGCGCTAAATCGACGGCAAGCTCGGCAAGCTCTTTCTGTTCGGCGCGGGCTGAAATCGTATTTGCCAGATACCATTTAATCGCGAAGAACACGAGCAACAGACACAGCAGCGCCGCAATCGGCAGCCCGGCGTGTCGCGCCACGGAGTTTAATGGAATGGATTTAATGCTCATTAAAATTTAGCAGGGAAATTACGGAAGTTAGGGAAATTAAGGAAACTAAGCGAATAAGAGGAAGTATATTCTTTCGCTCTTTCCGCTTTCCGTAATTTCCTATCTTCCTTACCTGCTATTCGAAATCGACCGGCTCGATTTTAATCTGCGCGCGTTTCAGCGAGACTTCGGCTTCGGCGCAGGTTTGGCGAATCTCGCGCAGGCGTTCGGGCGTAATTTTAACCGAGGTAATCAAAATCTCCTCGACGGCGTTATCATAACAGATTTTCGCCAGCGAGCCGTTACCGCCGTAAACCTTTAGCCCGTGTATGACTTTATCTTTTTTCAGCGGGTCGTCGTCCAGAAATCCGACGGGCGCGTAATTCCATTCGGGATTGTTATACAATTCGCGCAGAACCAGCTCGCCGCCGTCGCCCGCGCCGTAAATCAAAACGCGGCGTCCCGTCGTCTTCATCGGCGCGAGAAGAAGCTGGCGGAAAAAGCGAAACGCCATCCGGCTGCCCGCCAGCGCGGCGAATAAAATGAAGACGTCGAGAATAAAAACCGTGCGCGAAAAATTCTCGAAACGATAGAGCAGCAAAATCGCTATCACGCTCAAGACCGAGCCGAGAGCCGCGCCTTTCGCAAAAGTGAAAAAATCCTGCATGCTCGTGTAGCGCCAGATGCCGCGATAGACGCCGACGACGAGAAACGAAAACAGCTTGAGCACAATCAAAAGCGGCAGCGTTTTCAGAAAAAGATTCCAGTTGTCGGTTTCCTCAATCGCGCCGAAAATCAAAGTGTAAGACGCATAATAGGAAAGCGAGATGAGAAAAACGTCGAGAAATATCTCGAAGATGCGCCGCTTGTGCGACAAATTCAGCAAAAAGCCGAAAGCCGCCTGGTTCTTCAGCGCGAGCTCTTCGTCCTGTTCCTCGTAAACCTTGACCTTGGCGAGAT
>DATHBC010000413.1:0-2084 GCA_035296345.1 Pyrinomonadaceae bacterium
CGCAGAAGCTTTTCTTCGCCGGCTCCGAAAGTTTTTCCGGCGGCGAAAACCAGCGCCGGGCGAAAACGCTTGCCGCCCGCGAAAACGCTCCAGCGAATCGCTTCGTTCAACTTTGCCGGTTCGGTTTCCGCGGGATTCGGAATAATTCTTTCGAGCGCGCAGTCCACAGCCTTGCGACTCGCCGCAAAAAAATCTTCTAGTTTGTTGCTCATCGACAGAAAAAGAATAGCCTGCCCGGGCGGAAAAGCGCAAAATTCAAAAATTCATTTTCCCGCTTCTGCATCTTCGGCGCGCGTGTGGTAAAAATATTTTAGTGGAAAGCAGCAGTCTGAAAATTTCTAAAGACGAATTTCGCGCCGCGCTCGGACGCTTTGCCAGCGGCGTCACGGTCGTCACTACCAAAGACGTCGAAAACCGGCTGCACGGCATCACCGTCAGCGCATTCTGCTCGGTTTCGCTGGAACCGCCGCTGATTCTGGTCTGCATCGACAAGGACGCCGGCAGTCACCATGCCTTCAAGGAGAGCGGCGCGTTTGTCGTCAACATTCTGCGCGAAGACCAGCAATATCTCTCCGACCGTTTCGCTTCGCAGTTGCCCGATAAATTCGACGGCGTGAGCTGCCGCGCCGGAATACGGCATCTGCCCGTACTGGAAGACGCGCTGGTTAATCTGGAATGTCGTCTGGTGAACGCGTATGAAGGCGGCGACCACACGATTTACATCGGCGAAATCGTCGTCTCGACGGTCAATGACGGCAAGCCGCTCATTTATTTTCAGGGCGAATATCGAAAGATTGGAAGCTGAAATTGAAAAGAGCAGCTAAGGATTAAAAAAAATGCCGCTAACGTTGAGATTGGCGGGCGTAACCGACGAAAGTGAGTATTTATTTGCCCGGTTGTTCGTCGTTAGCGACAAGGTATTCGGCGAAACCACCGAATATTCAATTAAACTGGATTATCAAAAAGTCTTTTTATCAAATGCGCTCGCGCAACTGGCTGCCGGCAACCGTCATTTATTGTTTGCCGATGCATTTTCAAGTTCCGGCTGGCGCGCATCGGAATTGCAATTACTTCTCGCCTGCGCTTTTTAACCCTTCAAAAAAAAATTTGGAGTTAAAAACACGGATGATTCGGTCGCAGCAAAATTGCCAGGAGGCAGTAAAGAATCATCCGTGTTGACCGACAACATTGTTTCTATATACAACAACTCCCGTGCCGTAAACGCATTCCGGCGGATTAGAGAGCTAAATCTTAAAATACTTAGAGATAGATTAATATATCGGACAAGCGGAAAGTTTCCGGCGAGCGGAAACACTATCAAAATTGATAGTGTTTTCAGAGGCAAACTATCAATTTTGATAGTATCTTATTTTTCCGGCGTTAAAAGATAAGACCGGCTTTCCGCTCCGCTTTCTTTGCTTTTTCCGCATTGTGCGGGCGGCTCGATTTGCCTTTGGCGGTTTGATTTCGTATAATTTGTTCTTTTCGACTGGCAAGCGAAATCTTGTCTTATGCGAGGGAGATAAATCACAATGAGTTACGCAATCATCAAAACAGGCGGAAAACAATACCCGGTCGAAGCCGGGCAGACCCTGCGCGTGCCTTCGATTCAGGGAAACGAAGGCGAGAGCGTCGATATCGAAACGCTTTTAGTCAGCAAAGACGGCAATACTTCGACCGAAGGCGCGACGCTCAAAGCGACCATCGTTTCGCACGGCAAAGCCGATAAAGTTATTGTTTTCAAAAAGAAACGCCGCAAACAATACAAACGCAAACAAGGTCATCGGCAAGGTTATACGGAAATCAAGATTGATTAGTTGGAGGAAACGGTCTTTGGTCTTTGGTTTTCGGTTTTAGTTTTCTAAATCCCAAATCCCAAATCCCAAATCCCAAATCGAATTATGGCTCATAAGAAAGGTGTAGGTTCATCACGCAACGGGCGCGATTCAAACGCGCAGCGGTTAGGGTTAAAGAAATTCGGCGGCGAGCATGTTCTCGGCGGCAACATTCTAGCCAGGCAGCGCGGCACGAAATGGAAGCCGGGCAAAAATGTCGGGCGCGGCAAAGACGATACGCTGTTTTCG
>DATHBC010000414.1:0-2129 GCA_035296345.1 Pyrinomonadaceae bacterium
GTTCCGGAGCTTCCCGAAAAAGAAGAAAAAAAAACCGTTTCTGATTGGCGTAGCTGGTTCGCGCTGCCGGGCGTGCGTTTGGCGTTTGCCGTTCTGGTCGTTTGCGTGTTGTCTTTTGCCGTCTGGCGCAGCGCCTTTTACAAATCGGAAGAATCCGACCTCGAAAAAGGTCTGGCGCTGGTACAGATTGTTTATCGCGGGCAACGCCCTTTCAAATCGCGTCTGACGGCAAACGCGGAACATCAGCCGTTTATAGATACGCGCGGCGACGGCAGCAGCAGTAGCCGCAGCAGTGAAGCTGACCGCCAACGAGCCTTTAACAATGAAGCGGCGCGAAAAAGCGCCGAGATATTCCTTCAGGACGCGGCGAAAAATCAGTCGGACGCGGCGCGGGCGCATCACGCTTTGGGACTTTTATACATGGCTGAAAGAAAATTAGACGCCGCCGCAAATGAATTTAATCTCGCTCTGAAAATCGAGCCGAACAACGCCGGAATTTACAGCGACCTCGGCGCGCTTTATCTGGAGAAATCCAGGCTCGCGAATCCCGAAGACAAAAAAGAATTTTCAGCCAGCGCCGAGCTTGCTCTGCAAAATCTGGATAACGCGCTGAAACTGAATGAAAATCTGCCGGAAGCTCTTTTTAACCGCGCGCTGATGCTGCAAAAAATGCCCGAAATGAAAAATGAGGCGCGCGCCGCCTGGGAAAAATATCTGGAAAAAGATGCGCGGTCGAAATGGGCTGAGGAAGCGCGCAGAAATCTGGAATGACCCGTTGGATAAAATCCCGCCCCGATAGAAAGCCCGCCGATTTTAAACGGCTCTTTTCCGCTTGAAAAATAATTCGTTTAATGATAGAAAAAACGAGGTTCAATTGACATAAGATGTTAAGCCCATAATTATGTTATTCCGCACACTCTCAGCCGCCGTTTACGGAATCGACGCCGACCTCGTGGAAATCGAAGTCAATCTGACGCCCGTGCGCGGCGAAGCCGATAACGCCGCGCCCGTCATCATCGTCGGCTTGCCCGATTTAGCCGTTCGCGAATCCAGAGAAAGAATCCGCGCCGCGATTACCAACAGCTCTTATTTTTTCCCGTTTCACAAAACGACGATAAATCTCGCGCCCGCCGACGTGCGCAAGGAAGGCGCGAGCTTTGACGTGCCGATTGCGCTGGGAATTTTGGGCGCGAACGGCGATTTGGGCAATATTGAAGAACTAAACGAGACGATGAGCGTCGGCGAGCTCTCGCTCGACGGTCGGATTCGCCCGATTCGCGGCGCGCTTTCGATTGCGCTTCTGGCGCGCGAAAAAGGCGTGCGTAATCTGCTTTTGCCCGAAGAAAACGCGCGCGAGGCGGCGGTCGTGCGGGAAATAGGCGTCTACCCTATAAAAAATCTGCGCGAAGCGGTCGAACTGATTCTGGACTTGCGGAGCGGAAAGGAAACCCGCGTCGCCCCGACAAAAATCGACGTTTCCGATTTGAGCGCCGCCGACAATCGTTATCAGGTGGATTTCGCCGAAGTTCGCGGTCAGCATCAGGCAAAACGCGCGCTGGAGGTCGCCAGCGCGGGCGGTCATAATATTTTGATGATCGGCAGCCCGGGCTCGGGCAAAACGATGCTGGCGAAACGCCTGCCGACGATTCTGCCGCCGCTCGAATTCGAAGAGGCGCTGCAAATCACGAAAATTCATTCGATTGCGGGCTTAACCGGCAAATCCGGTTTGATTGTCGAAAGACCTTTCCGAAATCCGCATCACACGATTTCCGACGCGGGATTAATCGGCGGCGGTATGAATTTCTCAAAGAAAATGCAAATTCACATAAGTGACCGTTAATATACTAAACTTAGCGCAAAATATTTCTTTACTTTGGTTTTATGAGTTGCTACATTATTTAATAATGTTAAACACGATTCCTTTTAGAACTAAAGAGTTTCCCAAAATTGGCTTATGGCGGGTTCACGCATTTGGAGAAATATCACTCAACCCCAAAATTTATAACGAGCCGTTGATTGATGTTTTTATCGTTCCTTATAATTATTCAGAAATTGAACCCGCTAATTTAAATAAATCAGATTCTTATAACTGGAGCAGACTTCAATCAATCCAAATCGGATTTGGGCAG
>DATHBC010000415.1:0-2627 GCA_035296345.1 Pyrinomonadaceae bacterium
TTGCGGCGGTTAAACATCCGGATTTCGGAATGCGCGGCGAGCCAGCCGTTTAGAGTCGTGTGCCACGCCAGTGCGCGAAACTGCGCGGCGGCGCTGCGCCTGTGCTTGAGAGCCGTAAAAACATCATAGCGAAGAAAGGCGGCGTCGCACGCGAGCGCCCGCCCGTCCATTAAAAATCTGTCCGATGTCATCTCCCAGACTATCGAAGGATGTGAAGTCAGACCGACTAATAACGGACGGACGGTTTGTCCGGCGCGCTGCGCCGCCGCCATTAATGTTTTTAAATTCGGGTCTTCATCCCCGCCGGCAATCAGTAATCGCATATTCAGGTTCATATTACGCTCTTGTCGGCGCGGCTTGGAAAATCGAATCGCTTAAAAACCGCCGAACGGCGTGTCGGAGACGGATTCGCCGCCGCCTGCCGATTCCCTGGGCGGTTCTTCCTCGCCGAGGGCAAGCGTCGTCGGATTATCGTCCTCTTCGCCGACGGCTTGAGTCGTCGGATTGTCGTCGTCCTCCTCGCCCAGCCTTAAAGTAGTCGGTTCGTCGTCTTCCTCGCCGACGGCTTGCGTGGTAATCGCCGGGTCTTCTTCGCCGATTGCGTAGGTCGTGTACGGTTTGTCGCGCGCGTCGCTCGTTTCAGATGATTCTTCCTCGCCGATTGCAAGAGTCGAAGGCGGCGGTTTTCCTTCTTCACCGGCGTCATTAGTCGTGTCGATTGATTGTTCGTCCTGATTCATTGCTTTTATTTGACTCCTTTATGTTTAGATTGCAGAAACTGCTGATTTTGAAGCTCGTAATCCTCTCGGGATTGAAGGGATAATGGGCTTCGCTGTGTCGTCGGTCTAACAAAACTAGCATCACTGTCGGCGCGTGTCAATAAAATTTTTATATTTTGAAGCCGCCTCAAGCGGCTGAGCGCGCGCCGGTTTATTTTTCCCCTCTCAGTCTTTCGACGTCGCCCGCCTGAACGATTCTCGTTTCGCCCGTTTCGCCCGTGCGGACGCGCAGCGCGCCGTTTTCCTCGATGCCGTCGGTCGTGCCGGAAAGCGTTTCGTTTTCCAGAAAAACCCGCACCTTTTTGCCTTGAGCGTATGACGAGCGCCGTTTCCACTCGCGGCGGATTTTCTCAGCGCCTTTTGTTTCTTCGCGCAAAATTTCGTAGTGATAAGCGAGAAAGCCGGTCAGAGTTTCGAGCAGCTCCGCGGAATCTATTTTTTGTCCGGTTTCGGCTTCGATTGAAGTGGCGATGTCGGCGATTTCCGGCGGGAAGTTCGACGATTTTAAATTAATCCCGATGCCGACGACGACCGCCAAGCCTTTCGTCGTCTCGGCGGCTTCCGCCAGGATTCCGCAAATTTTTTTATCGCGGACGTGAATGTCGTTCGCCCATTTTATATCGCATTCGAGGTCGAAGGCTTCTTCGAGCGTGTCGTGGACGGCGACGGCGGTCATCAGCGTGATGAGCGGCAGAAAGCGAGTTTCGATTTTCGCCGGGCGCAGAACGATGCTGAAATAAAGTCCGGCGTCGGCTTCGGAAATCCACACGCGCCCCTGTCGCCCGCGCCCGGCGGATTGTTTCCGGGCGACGACGCACAAACCTTCGTCCGCGCCGAGTCTGGCTTGGTTTAAGGCTTCGGTGTTGGTCGAGCCGATTTCGTCAAAACGCAAAATTGTTATATTCATTCAGACGATTAATGAACGGACACGTTCAATTCTTTCCGGACTTTCCATTCGCAATATTCTCTTTTTAACAGGAAATAAGATTTTCGGTCCGCCCAAATCTGGATGAACGCAACCGCCTGATTTAAATTTTCATTAAAACCTGGCTTTGACAACAAAATCATTCTTGAGGAACCCGGGCTTACGGCTTCGGGAAACTTTTCCTGAAATTTATCATAATATTTCGGATAATGCGCCATGTAGATTTCTTCAAAATCTTTTTCCGAAGCGAAAACATAAGGCATCGAAACGCTGAATTTTCGTTCGAGCGGAGAGCGGAGTCCGATTTTGGAATTGAAATTATCGGCAACCGATTTATCAAAGTCAGGAAAATCCTTTCTAAGCTCTTTCAGGCTTTCCTCGCGAAAATCCAGTTCGCTTAAGTTCATTTCGCCTATATTGGTTTTGTCGAGAATGACTATCTGCTGCTGCGCGGATTTACTGTAAACGGTTTGAATAATCGCCGAATAAACCGCGTATTCATTAAAGTTTTCGTCATTATTACAAGTCGGTTTTTCAGGATTGCCGCAGGCAAAAAACAGAAAAACGAAAATTGTCAGAATTATTTTTCCGAACATAAGTTAAACGGCACGCCAAATCGCGTTGGTAAAATATTTTTGACGGTCGAAAAAGTATTGCGCGACCTCGAAACCGCAGCCCTGCGCCAATTCTTCAATCATTTCCAGAGTGTATTTTTGTGAGATTTCCATGAAAATCGGCTCCCACGCTTTGAAATCGAACGTTTCATTTAACGCTTTGACCGCAACGCTCTGCTGCTCGCGGCTGATGAGAAACGAGCGCGCGGCGCATTCGTTCGGGCGATAAAGCGCGTAGTGAGAAAACTTTTCCAAATCGAAATTCGCGCCCAGCTCGCGGTTGATGCGGCGCAGCAGGTTCAGATTAAA
>DATHBC010000416.1:0-2056 GCA_035296345.1 Pyrinomonadaceae bacterium
TACTTGCCTTTGCTGCCTTTCAGCTTGTATTCGAGCGGAAGCCGCGCGGCGTATTCGGCGACGCGCGGGTCGAGAAACGGCGCGCGAACTTCGAGCGAAACAGCCATCGAAGCGCGGTCGACTTTCGTCAGAATATCTTCCGCCATATAAAAATTCATATCGAGAAACTGCATGCGCTCGATTTCGTCAGTCGCGTCCGTTATCTCTAATAAATCCTTCGCGCCTCGGTATATGTCGCCGGAAGTGTTTGCCAAAAGGTCTCGCGCCAGTAAATCGTTCTGCGCGTCGATGGAAAACGAGCCGAACCACGAATGATGTCTCGTCACCGCGTCGTAACGAGAAGCCGCGATGAATCGTTTCGCCTTGTAATCGAACGAAAGATTTTTTGTCGAAACCGGCAGGTTATTGACAATCGGCTCAATCAGGCGGGAGCGCAGAAATCGGGGAATCGAGCCGTAAACGCGCGCCATTTTGTGACCGAAATACATCGGGTAACCCGCGAAAATCTCGTCGCCGCCGTCGCCGCCGAGCGCGACCGTGACATGACGGCGAACAAAACGGGAAAGCAGAAAAGTCGGAATCAAAGAGCCGTCCGACATCGGCTCGTCGAGCCAGCCGCCGATTTCCGAAATCAAATCAGACGCCTTTTCGACGCTCAGTTTGTCTTCGTAATGCTCGGTTCCGAGATGTTCGGCAACCTGTCGCGCGTATTTCGATTCGTCAAACGAATCTTCCGTAAAACCGATGGAAAACGTCTTGATTTTTTCAGTCGAGTGCTGCGCCGCGAAAGCCGCGACGGTCGAAGAATCGACGCCGCCCGAAAGCAAAATTCCCAGCGGCACATCCGCAACCAGACGCATCCGAACCGCGTCGGAAATGATTTCGCGCAGCTCGCGCGCCGCTTTCTCAATCGACGGCGTATTGCCGTTTTTGTAAAAGCTCAAATTCCAGTAGCGGCGCGTTTTCATCTCGCCGTTTTCGACCGTCAAAAGGTGCGCGGCGGGCAGCTTGAAAACTCCTTTATAGATGGAAAGCGGCGCGGGAACGTAATCGAAAGAGAGGTATTGACGAAACGCCTGCCGGTCGATTTCGGGCTTGACGGACGGA
This sequence comes from Pyrinomonadaceae bacterium, assembly GCA_035296345.1. Lineage (GTDB taxonomy): Bacteria > Acidobacteriota > Blastocatellia > Pyrinomonadales > Pyrinomonadaceae > JALZHR01. The sequence continues at coordinate 1,108 of DATHBC010000416.1, forward strand.
TGCCGCAAGAGAACTTTCGGCTCGGAAGCGAAAATCATTTTTCCCGCAAACGTGCCGTAATAAAGCGGTTTTTCGCCGAAACGGTCGCGCGCAATCAGCAGTTTTTTCCGCTGCGAATCCCACAGGGCAAAGGCGAACATTCCGTTCAGATGCTCGACGAGTCCGGAGCCGTATTCGTCGTAAAGATGCGGCAAAACTTCCGTGTCGGATTGGCTCTGAAAACGGTGACCGCGCCGCTCCAAATCCTTTTTCAGCTCGCGGTAATTATAAATCTCGCCGTTCATCACGACGACGACCGTTTTGTTTTCGTTCCAGAAAGGCTGCTCGCCGGTCTTCAAATCAATGATGGAAAGCCGCCGCATTCCGAGCGCGACCGTTTCGCCCGCGCCGAGCCACAATCCTTCCGAATCGGGACCGCGATGCTTCATCTGCTCGCACATTTGGTGCAAAACGGCTTCGCCCGCTTCGTCGCTCGAAGCCGCGTTATTTTCCAAATTTATCCAGCCTGCAATTCCGCACATAAAAAGTGAGCAGCGAGCCGTGAGCGGTGAGCAGACGGCAATTGGCTCTCAACTGCTTACTGCTTGCCGCTGACGGCTCACTGTTTATCGAATCCAATCTTTTCCCGCACCGTATAAGTCGCCTTGTCCTGCGATTCGTGATAAGTCCTGACGAGCATTTCCGCGAGCAGTCCCATCAGAAAAAACTGCACGGAAATGGCGAGCATCACAATCGCGATTATCGGCAGCGGCGTCAGGATAAACGAGACGCCTTCGACGAATTTCAGAAAGAAAGCCCAGACGCCGGCGATTATCGAAAGCAGAAACGCAATCATCCCGAACGTGCCGAAAACGTAAATCGGCTTCGTCTGATACGAAGCCATAAATTTTATCGTCATCAAATCGAAAACGACTTTGATGGTTCTGGAAATTCCGTATTTCGATTTGCC
>DATHBC010000417.1:0-1699 GCA_035296345.1 Pyrinomonadaceae bacterium
ACCGGTCTTATATCAGCGAGTTGCTGTTGCTGCTGCTGGCGGGCTTTATTTTTAGCGAACAAAATGCTTTGCGCAAAATCAGTTTTACTATATTTGTCGTCATCGGCGGGCGGTTGCCGATACGCTTTCATCGCAAAGCAAATCGGACGCCAATTTAATAATGAACTATTGTCTTTCTCCCGAACTGTATATCCGAGACAGGTAGATATAGTTAATTTCGCAATTCTAGCCCGTTTCAGAGCGTAAAGCAATAAAATAAATAAATTCGCGGTTAATAAAGAATTTATAACCTGCGATAAATACAATTTCAACCTGAACCGCCGGAATGTGTCATTCTCGCTTTTAGGATAGAATTGTGTCTATGAGTTTAGAGACAAGCGACGTAAAAACCTTTAAAGAGTTCGGGCTGATTGATGAGCTGATGAAGGCAATCGACGATGTCGGTTATGAAACGCCTTCGCCGATACAACTGAAAACCATTCCGGTACTGCTCGAAGGCAGGGATATTGTCGGGCAGGCGCAGACCGGAACGGGAAAAACGGCGGCGTTCGCTTTGCCGGGTTTGCAGAAAATCGACACTTCGACCAGCCGCGTCCAATTGCTCGTCCTGACGCCGACGCGCGAGCTTGCCATACAGGTCGCCGAGGCTTTTCACACGTATGCAAAGCATCTCGGGCGCATCCGGGTTTTGCCGGTTTACGGCGGGCAATCCATCACGCAGCAGATTAAACATCTGCGCCAGGGCGTGCAGGTGATTGTCGGCACGCCCGGTCGCGTGATGGATCATATGCGGCGCGAGACGATTGATTTGACCAGCCTGAAAATGGTCGTCCTCGACGAAGCCGACGAGATGCTGCGGATGGGTTTTGAAGAAGATGTCGAATGGATTCTCTCGCACACGCCCGAAACGCGGCAGACGGCGCTTTTTTCGGCGACGATGCCGCGACAGGTGCGGCGCATCGCCGAAAAATACTTAAACGACCCGGTAAATATCGAGACGGAGCGAAAGACGCTGACCGTTCCGACCATCTCGCAGTTTTACGTAAACGTCTCCGAAGGTCAGAAAGTCGATGCCTTAACCAGAATTCTCGAAGCCGATTCCAGTCCGGGCGAAGCCGTTCTTATCTTTCACCGCACGAAAATCGGAGCCGACCAGTTGACCGAAAAACTTCAGGCGCGCGGCTACGCGGCGGAAGCGATGCACGGCGATATGAATCAAAACCAGCGCGAAGCGGTTATTAAAAGACTAAAAAACGGTCAGGTCGAAATCGTCGTCGCCACGGACGTTGCCGCGCGCGGGCTGGACGTCGAACAAATCACGACCGTCGTCAATTACGATATGCCGGGCGACACCGAAGTTTACGTCCACCGCATCGGTCGCACGGGGCGCGCCGGGCGCGAAGGAAAAGCGATTTTATTCGTCACGCCGCGCCAGCAGCGCATGAAGCGCGACATCGAAAATTATACGAAACAGCACATCGAGCCTTTCCGGATGCCGACGCAGGCTGATGTCGCGTCGCGCCGCGTGGCGATTTTAAAAGAAAGAATTCTGGATACTCTGACGAAACAGGATTTGGAGCTGTATCTTTCGCTGGTCGAGGAATTAGCCGAAGAATGCGGCTGCGACATCGCCGAGATCGCCGCCGCGGCGACGTTTCTGTCGGTCGGCGACAAGCCGCTTCAGGTCAAAGTGCAGCCG
>DATHBC010000418.1:0-3618 GCA_035296345.1 Pyrinomonadaceae bacterium
GGCGTCAAACCAGAAATTCCTGCCGTTTTCCAGAATCAGCTTGCCCATGCTGCGCGTGCAGCCGTTGCAGTCAGCCGTCGACTGCACGACGTTGCTGACGGTATTGACGCCGGAATAAACCGTGAAAGGTCTGCCCGACATCCAGATGACCGTGCCCGACAATTGCCAGTCGCCCAAAACGTAATCGACGTATTTATTGCCGGTCTTGAGCCATCTGTCCTTGCCGAAAGGCAGCTCAAAGACATACGTTCCCTGAAAAACGTGGCGGCGGTCGAAATCCGACCAGCTGTAATTCAGACTGCGGTCGCGCAAATCGAACGGCGTGCTCGAAGCGGACTGCACCGAGCCGGTCGAAACCGTGCTGAGCGACGGGTCCCACGAACGATTGTCCATAGACTTCGACAGGGTGTAGGCGAACTGGAAGCCCAAGCCCCGGCTGATGCGGCGTTTAAAGATGATTTCCAGCGCGTTGTAGAGCGAGTAATCGCTGCTGTCGAAAACGTTTAAGCCGCCGGTAAACTGCGGGTATCTCTGAAACAGAAACGGGTTTGCGATGGTTCTGGAAATCAACTGAGCGCCGGTCGCCGGGCAGATGCCGTTGGTCACGTCAGCCGTCTGACACAATCTTTGCGAAACGCTTAGAGCGGCTCCGGCAACGTTGCCCTGCGTGATGCTGGTCGTATTCAACGAGCGGAAAGTCGCCGTTCCGGCATTATTCGCCGCGTTGCCCGTAAACAGCAGATTCAGCAGCGGGCTGTTGTAGCTGGCGTTGGCTCTGACCGCGTTAAAGGCGGCGAGAAAGGTTTCGCTCTGTCCGGGCACGGTGGCGAAAATATTGACCTGATTGGCATTGTATCCGCCGAGCAGGTGAACGCCTTTTTTACCGATATAATTTACTTCCAGAACGTTGCCTTTCCCGATTTCCTGCTGAAAGCTCAGCGACCACGAATGAATCTGCGGGTACTGCAAATCCGGGTCGATCACGTTTATCGAGCCGGTTCCGAAGGCGGGCGGCTGCCGCAGAATGTCCGGCGTGGTGGTCGGAGCGAGCGTCGACAGCACCGAGCCGAGATTGCGGTAAAGACCGCCCGCCTGCCCGAATGCCGAGTTCGTCGCGCCGACGTTGTTTCCGGGCGTGCTCTGAAAGATGGACGAGCCGAATAAAAAGCTGGCTATGCGGTCAGAGGAAATGCGGTAGTTGGCGCGAATCGAAGTTTTGCCGCTCTTAAACGGGTCCCAGGCGAAACCTATCGACGGCAGAAACTTGCTGTAATCGTTATCGAATAAATCGCCTTCGACCCAGCGCAGAGTATTCGTCGGCGCGGCTCCTAACTTGACCGGCTGGTTCGGCACTAAAATCGGTCTGCCGTTGACGCTCGGATTTAATTTCGCCTCCCAGCGCAAACCGAGGTCGAAGACCAGATTTTGCCGAAAGCGCCAGTTGTCCTGAATGTAGAAATCCAGCTCCGGGTAATGAGCTTCGTTAATCCAGCGCGTTCCCGCCGGAGCGAAACCGCTCGGGTTCGACGGGTCGGAAACGAAGGCTTGCGAAATCGTGCCGACTCTTCCGAGCAGGTTGTTGATGGCGTTTTGCAGCAGCGTCAAATCATTTGTATTGATGCTGGTCGAACCCGCCGTCGGCAGACCGAACCCGTTGTAACCGGCGGCTCCGCTAAACGTCACGACCGGCTCGACGTTCGTGCCCGAAACCGTCGAACGGTCGTCGATGTGTCGCCCGAAACGCAGGTTCATTCCCGCTTTGATAACGTGCGGCGAAAGATCGAACGTCAGGTTATCGACAAATTGCAGCGTTCTCAAACGTCGCGCGTTATACGAAAAATTCGTGTTCGGCGTGGCGATGTTCAGAAACGTAAAAGGAATGTTCGGGTCAGGTTCGGGCGTTTCGAAGCTGAAGCCGAATTTGCTGATGCCGAAAATAAATTCGTTGGTAAAGACCGGATTCGGCGAGTAACGCCAGTTAACCGCCAGATTTTTCGGCGTGCGGAAGGTATCGACGAAATTCGGCGAATCCGGGAAAACCGGACGCCCGCCGTTTGCCGAATCGCCGAAGGTGTTCTGCTCGCCCTGCGCGTAGCGGACGTAGAACATATTCGTCTCGGACAGCTTAAAGTCTATCTTGGTGACGAAATCGTACTGGCGCTCGCGCTGCGGCGAAGCAAAGTTGAAACCGGCGGTATTCAAACCGTCGCCGACCGTAAAATTATTCGGCAGAGGCATCGAGTTGATGATGCCGGAAAGCGTCGGGTCGATACTGATGGGAGCCTGCGTCGCGATATTGTAGCTGCGCAGGCACAAGGTCGTAATAGTGGCGCTGCAGGCGGGAAGAATCGGATTGCCCGCCGCGTCGACCGCCGCCGTCGCCGAGCCGGAAGGAGCGTTTGCCCTGCCGACGACGTAGCGGAACAGACCGGCGCGCGCCTGCTGCGTGTAAACCGTGCGCGTCACGAGCGCCGTATCGTATGCGCGCAGCATTTGCAGGTTGACGAAGAAAAACGCTTTATCCTTGAGCAAATCGAAAGGCTTTGTGCCTTCGCCGAAGCCGGGATTGAAAAGCGGACCGCCCAAACTGCCGCCGAAAATGTGCTGCACGAACTGCTCTTTCGCCAATCCGGCGATGGTTATCGGGTAGCTTTTCGCGTTGAAATCCGGCGTTTGATAATACTCGAACAAATTACCGAAAAAGTAATTTCTGCCCGACCGCGTCACGAGCGTGACCTGCGCGCCGCTGCTGCGCCCCAGCTCCGCCGTAAAGTTGCTGGTGACGATTTGAAATTCTTCGAGCGAATCCGGATTCGTCCGCAGCGGCGTAAAATTCGAACCGCCGGCGCTCGATTCGTTGATGTCGATGCCGTCGAGCGTAAAGTTAAAAGCGCGGTCGCGCGAGCCGTGAACGTTGACCGCGCCGCCCGTGTTGCCGCCGAAGACCACGCCGGGCTGAAAGTTCAGCAAATCGAGCGGGTTGCGCCCGCGCGTGCCGACAATCGGCAGGCTTTCCAGCGTTCTCTGCTCAATCGTGCTGCCGATATTGCCCGACGTGCTGGTCTGCACCTGCTCGGCGGTGCTTTCGACCTGGACGGTCGCCGAAACGTCGCCGACTTCCAGAGCCGCGTTAACGGTCGCGGGCTGGTTGACGTTGACCGCATTTTTGGTTGAAACGAGCTTTTTAAAACCGCCTTTTTCAACCGTCACCGTGTAGCTTCCGACCTGAATCAAATCGAAAGTGTAGGTTCCGCTTTCGCCCGTCTCCGTCGTCAGGGACACGCCGGTCGCCTCATTCGTAATCGTTACATTCGCGCCGGAAATTGCCGCTCCCGAAGCGTCCGTGACGGTTCCGGTCAGGCGCGAAGTCGTGCCCTGGGCAAAAGTCGCGCCAGTCAGGACGAATAAGCAAAAACAACCCGCCAGCAGAACCGAAATTAATTTTCTGGTCATTTCCTATCCTCCAAATTTAAATTGATCACCACGTATATTATTAAGACGCCCAGCCTTGCTGTTTTAATTTGAAGGATGAGAATAAAATGATTCTGAATTTTAAGTTTTGAATTTAGAATTAATATATCGACCGGCTCAAAACTTAAAACTTTCTTTTATCCGTCT
>DATHBC010000419.1:0-3608 GCA_035296345.1 Pyrinomonadaceae bacterium
TCCCAAATCCCAAATCAAACGCGGGGCTGTGGCAGAAAGGTGTATGCACCTTGTTGTCAACCAGGACGATGTCGGTTCGAGTCCGTCCGGTCCCGCCATTTTTTTAAATTTATGCCGAGGAAAAAATTATGTTTGAAATCAATAGCCCGACGCGGGAGGACAAAGCTATGAAGCTATGAATTTTTATTTTTTTTGTCGGGCTCGCCTGAGATTGTTTGAGTTTCCGCGACTGTAAAAACAACAATTTATTTCAGACGAGACTGACAAGAGCAGCAGCAGTAAGGAAAATAATGAGCAAAAAACAACGCGCCAGATACCATGTGCGCAAACGAATTTTTCTAAACCGTGACCCGGAAAGAGCGGCTTTCGTCATCGGCATCGTGCAGGACACGCGCGCGATTCCCGACGCGGACGAAGACGGCTGGAAATGGGGAAAGATTGAGCTGACCCTGGGCGACTGTTATCGCCGCGTTTCGTTCGAGTTCAATATGGACACGAAAGAGGAACGCTCAAACACTCTCTACAAAATCCGGCGCATCGCCGAAATAGTCAACGCGGTTCGCGACGCATTGGAAATTGAAGCCGAATCCATCGACAGCCGACGCGGAACGCCGAAGCCGAAAGTGAAAGCGAAAACAGCGGCGGCGGCGGGTTAATTTCATTCAGAGACGGACGGTTAGCTGAGGCAGATTAGCGCGACGCTGAAAACGTCGAGACGTTGGCGCGATACCAACACCGTCCACCAATTCGATTGCGGATTTGGGATTGCGGAATGCGGATTGAAACAAAATCCCGAATCCGCAATCTGGAATCCGCAATTAATAAAGCCGATTAGCTCAGCGGCAGAGCTTCTGTCTTACAAACAGATACGCGAAGGTTCGAGTCCTTCATCGGCTATTAATCAATCAATTTTCAAGCCGGGCTATCTAGCTCAAATGGTAAAAAGAGCAACTGCCTTGTAAGCAGTCGGTTGTGGGTTCGAGTCCCACGATAGCCTCCAGGTCGAAAGGATAAAGGCTAAAGACTGAGGAAAGATAATTTTCTTTTCTTTATCCTTTAGCCCTTAGCCTTTATCCTTTCAAACCGGCGGAGTAGCTTAGCCGGTTAAAGCAACGGTCTCATAAACCGTCCATCACAGGTTCGAATCCTGTCTCCGCAATTAATTTTTTAAAGTCTCGCCTAAACAAACGCGGGCGGGAAAATCCGCCAGGACAAAAGAATGCTGAAAATTCCCTTCTTTTGTTTGCAACAAACACATTTGTCTTTTGTCTGCTAAAGCGATTTCTTCCGCCGCGTTTGCCTACCGTCGCAGATTGGCGATGGGCGATAAATTCTTCTTCCGGGATAACTCAATCGGTAAGAGTGCCTGCCTGTTAAGCAGGAAGTTCAGAGTTCGAATCTCTGTCCCGGAGCCAAATCAATTACGAATTACGAATTACGAATTACGAATTGAAAGAATATTTTCTTCATTCGTAATTCGTAATTCGTAATTTTCCCGGTCGGTAGCCAAGTCTGGTTTAAGGCAACGGACTTTTAATCCGTGAATCGTGGGTTCGAATCCCACCCGACTGATTAATTTAACTGAGAAGGAAGAACTGAAAACGGAACAACCATTTTTAGTTTTCAGTTCTCACTTCATTTCTCGTTCCGCGATGTAGCTCAATGGCAGAGCAGACGACCGATAATCGTCCGACGAAAGTTCGATTCTTTCCATCGCGATTTACCGGTGTATTTCACTCTCATCGAGCCTTCATTTCAGATGACGCCGGAGAAATTCGACCGTGCGCGTCCAAGCCAGTTTCGCGGCGTCGGGTTTGTAATAAGGTCGCGTGTAAGCCAGAAAGCCGTGGTCGGCGCCTTCATACAGGAAAACCTCGGTCGGCGCGCCCTGCGCTTTGAGCGTTTTTTCGATTTCCCTGACGGAAGCGACGGGAACGTGTCGGTCAGCCGTTCCGCTGTGAATCTGCACGGGCGACTTGACGCGCGAAATTTCGGCGGCGCTGGTCGGACCGGGATGAAAAGGCACGACTGCGTCGATTTCGCGCGAGCGCGAGCCGAGCATCATCGCCAGTTTTCCGCCATAGCAAAAGCCGACGACGCCGACGCCGCCGTTTTTCACGAACGGCTGCGTTCGCAGGTAGTCGATGCCCGCCTGAATATCCTGCAAAGCATCGGCGTCGGTGTGCGCCAGGTTCGCTAAACGACGTTCTTCAGGCGTCCTTGCATTATCCGGCAGGATATGAAAAATGTTCGGAGCCAGCCCGACAAAGCCCGCAGCGGCGAGCGCGGCGCAGGTGTTCGGAATATATTCTTCGGTAATCACGTTGCCGGCGATAACAATCACCGCCGGGAAAACGCCTGCGGCTTTCGGGCGCGCCAGGTAACCGTCAATCGTCTCTTTTCCGCCGTGCTTAAAGACGACTTTTCCGTGCTGAACGTTCGGGTCGTCCAAAACTCTGGTGACGATTTGGTCTCTGGTCGGCAGAGTTTGCGCGTCGTATTCCAGCGCGGTCAGACCGACCAGAGCAGCCGCCGCCGCGCCGGTCAAAAAAGTTCGTCTGTCGGTTCCCTTTTCATTATTGCAGTCATCGCCGAGACACATGGATTTTTCTCCTCAGTTTTTTTTACAAATTTATCATTCAAAGATGATTCGGCGAAAATCATTTTTTGCCGGATTTCAATTTATTTTTTCAATTTTGCGACGAATGCCGGAAAGACTACATCGCTGATAACGACGGGGTCGTCGGTGCAAATCCGACCGTTCCGATTTTTTGCCGGAACGTAGCTCAGGAGCAGAGCACGAAAAACGTCTTTTCGATTTTGTCGTCGCATTAATTTTTTCGCGGCGGACGCACACATTTATTACTGAACATTTATCATTTACCGGTTATTTGCCGCTCAATGATAAATGATAAATGATAAACGATAAACGTTTGCGTGCGGCGAATGCCGGTGGAACTACATCAACTTGATTGCGTGGTCGTTGGTTCGAGTCCAACCGTCGCGAAAGCGGCGTAGCTCAGTCGGTAGAGCGCGAAACGTTTCACCAAAATCTTGTCGCCGCACAGACCTTTAAAAAATCAGTGACGAATGCGCGGGGAACTACATAGGCAATTGCAGTTCGAAAGGACTTTGCAGGTTCGAATCCTGCCGTTTCGATATTTTTATCGAAACGTGGCGAAACGGTAAACGCAGCAGTAAAAAGTTTCTCGAAACTCTTGTCGTCGCTTTTAAAATCCGGAGCGAATGCCGGAAAGACTACACAACGTCCCTAAGGTAAAAGCAATAGCTTTTTGCAGTTCCGCGAGGAAATGCGGACGAATTTGTCTTTTCAAAACTTGTCGCTTTTTCAATTTTCGGGTGAATGCTGAAACGGACTACATCCACTCGCGCCTCGCGGAGTCGGGAAAACTCCGGTGTCCCTAAGCTGTTCACGCGCAAACGTCTTTTCGATTTTGTCACCCGAAATTATTTTCTTTATTTGACCAGCTCAGCCAGCCCGATGATTATTCTTCCGCCGTTCTCGATAATGGGGTTAAAAGAGTGATTGCCGGTAATTTGTTCATACTCTGCTTCGACCTGATAAATACCGTCGAGGGTTAAAATGC
>DATHBC010000420.1:0-1626 GCA_035296345.1 Pyrinomonadaceae bacterium
GGTTTTACCGGCACGGCGATGAAAGTTAACCAAACAAAACGCGCCCGCGCCAGAGCGCGCCTGAAAACTCTGTCAGCCCGATTCCGGACGCTGGTCGGGTCAATTTTGTTTTTGGGTTTGGCGAGCGCCGTCGGCGCGTTATTTTTCTTCGCGTGGCTGGCGGGCGAGGTTGTCGAGGGTGATGCCGGAACGTTTGACGAAACCGTGCGCCTTTTCGTTCACGGTTTCGCGAGCGAGACGCTGACGCGGCTGATGCGCTTTCTGACAATGCTCGGCTCGACTTTGTTTCTCGGCATTCTGGGCATCGGCGGGCTTGTGATTTTCATCATTAAAAATCGGAAACGCGACGCCGTTTTATTGATGATGACGATGGCTGGCGCAGTAATACTCAATTTCGCGTTGAAAGTGAGTTTCGCCCGCCTTCGACCCGCGCCTTTTTTCGACACTCAGCTCCCGGCTTCATACAGTTTTCCGAGCGGGCATTCGCTTTTTGCCGTATGTTTTTACGGCGCGCTGGCTTGGCTGGTGACGGCGCGGATACCGGACAAATCAATACGGATTCTAATCTGGTCGCTCGCCGGTTCGCTCGCTTTCCTGATCGGTCTCTCGCGCATTTATCTGGGCGTTCATTATCCGAGCGATGTAATCGCCGGTTTCGCGGCGGCGCTGGTCTGGATTTTAACGGTCGTCCTGACGGATTACACGCTCAAAAGGCGGCGCAGCTTTTTCAAAAACAATTCCGCGTGATTTACTTTGAAAATTTGTTTCCTTTAACTCCCGAGTATGAGAATATTTTTATTACATCAATCTTATTCGGTCGGTTTCAGGTAAGGGGGAATTTTATGCAGAACACAGAGACGCCGCTCGGGCTCGCCAAAGAAGAAGCCTCGCGCATTTCGGAATCGGCGCGCCGCTGGATTGTTCCGCTCGCCAGATTCGGTTTCGTCGCGAAAGGCGTCGTCTATATTATCATCGGCGGGCTCGCCGCGCTCGCCGCTTTTACCGGCGGCGGCAGAACGACCGATTCGCGCGGCGCGTTCGAGGAAGTCCTTTCGCATTCGTACGGCAAGCTGCTGCTCGGCGCAATTGCCGTCGGGATGGCGGCATATGCCGTCTGGCGCATCGTTCAGGCTGTCAAAGACACGGAGAACAAAGGCTCGGGCGCGAAGGGAATTGCCCGGCGGATAGGTTACGCTGTTATTGGCGTGATTCATCTCGGTCTGGCTTTTTCCGCCGCGCAATTAATTTTCGGTTCCGGCGGCGAAAGCCGCGGCGACGCGACGTCTCAGGAATGGACGGCGACGCTGCTCGCGCAGCCGTTCGGGCAATGGCTCGTCGGCGCGGTCGGGCTGGGCTTTATCGCCTTCGCCTTATCGCAATTTTACAAGGCTTTCACGACTAAATTTCGCGAGAAGCTCAAAACCGACGAGATGGATGAAAAAACCCAAACCTTCGCCACGCGCTTCGGTCAGGCTGGTTTAACGGCGCGCGGCATAGTGTTTGGTATCGTCGGCGTTTTTCTGATTCTGGCGGCGCTGCATTCAAACGCGGGCGAAGCGCGCGGCTTGAGCGGAGCTTTGCGCGCTCTGGAACAGCAATCGTACGGTCAGTGGGTCTTAGGCGCGG
>DATHBC010000421.1:0-8542 GCA_035296345.1 Pyrinomonadaceae bacterium
CAGCTCGTAGTCGAAATCGGTGATTAGCATAAAACGAATTTACAGACTAGCAAGATAAAACCAAATGCTCAACGGTTGCGTATTCGCGGCTCGGCTGGTATATTAATTTTTCGCCGAAAGGCTCCGCTCTGAAAATGCGGGGACGTAGCTCAGCTGGGAGAGCGCATGAATGGCATTCATGAGGTCAGGGGTTCGATCCCCCTCGTCTCCACCAACTTAATCTCAATAAAACTAATAGCTTAGAAATATTAAAAAGCAGGTGTCTCAGCTTGCCTTTTTTGCTTTGTGTGCCTATCGTGTGCCAAAATTCAATTCCAGTTTATTATTGTCTCAAAAACGACCCTTTTCGAGACGTTATCGAGAATTTCAAAAAGAAAGGCGAGAGATGAGAGTTTTACAGGTTAACGTCGGATTACCGCGCCTTGTCCGATATAAAGGTGAACCCATATTAACCGGAATATTCAAACAACCTGTTGCCGGACGAGTAAAGGTCAACAAATTGAATCTTCAAGGCGACCGCCAGGCTGATCTCCGCGTACACGGCGGTTATTACAAGGCTGTTTATGCTTATCCGTCCGAACATTACGATTATTGGCGCGAAGAGCTGCCTGAAATGAATTTACCTTACGGAATGTTCGGCGAGAATCTGACAACTGAAGGGCTGTTGGAAACAGATGTAAAAGCGGATGACCGTTTTAGAATCGGAACGGCGGAATTTGTCGTTACACAACCGCGTTTTCCGTGTTTTAAGCTTGGTATTCGTTTTAATCGACCGGACATCGTCGAACGATTCGCCGGAAGCGGTCGAAGCGGGTTTTATATGGCAATCGAAAAAACCGGGGTGCTCGAAGCAGGCGACAAAGTCGAGTTTCTAAATGGTGAAGCTAATCAAGTAAACATTGCTGAAATGTTCAAAAGAAGATTTAATCTCAAATAATACCGACCTCGGAATTAAATGAGATTCCAACGATTTATTGAGCGAAACTGATATTTTCGACGCGACAAAAAAATACGCTTCAAAAAATACCCGCCTTGTAAGCTCGATTGCCGGTTCAATTCGGCTGGACTACTGTTTAATGGAATTGTCATAAAACGTTTCAGCTTCAGACGATTCCCTTTCAATTTCAACCTGTTTTATTTTACAGTCCGAAAATGAAAATCCTCATAAGCCGGTGCGGCAACCGCAGGCATCGCGTTACCGAAACCTTATCTCAATAAATGGACTAACAATCGACAGCCTCAGAATCGACCCTTTTTGAAAAAAGCCTGCCGCTTTGTTAACAGTCCGCTTCTGATTAACATCTTTTGAGATGAAGTATTGAATTTATCTTAAAAATTACAAAAACACCGCATGGAAGCCTTGATTTTATCACTCGCTCTGGCTGCGATTGCCGCCGCGGCGTTCCTGGCGTCGAAACCGCTGGAAAAGCGAATACTAGTCGCCTGCGCTTTAGCTGCCGCCGTCTATATCGGCGCAGATGATTTCGTTACCGGGCTGCCGTCATTAGTTAAAGGACTTAATTTTGCCGGTGCAAGCTGGAACTGGACCGGCAAGTTCCTCAGTCTCGCACTTTCGGCAGCTGTTATCGCGGCGCTGAGGCTCTCGCCCGCAGCCGTGGGGCTCACCGTCAGGCAGCGTCACACGAAGACCGGGCTGGTCGCGCTTTTATTATTCATTGTCTGGGGCAGCTGCCTGGGGCTGCTTTTCAAGCCCGGCGTTCCCGATATGGAAACCATCCTTTTTCAGGCGACCATGCCTTCTTTGTCCGAGGAACTCGTCTATCGCGGTATCGCGCCCGCGATTCTATTGGGTCTGTTCCGCGAAAAGCGATTTGATTATGGAATGCCGTGGGTCGTAATTTTATCAACCGCCGTCGCTTTTGGCGCCTGGCACGGGCTTAAATACTCAAACGGGTTGTTCGGCTTCGATGCTATGTCAGCCTTGTTCCCGTTCATCGGCAGCATTCCCGGAGGCTGGCTGCGGTACAAGACCGGCAGCCTGCTCTTTCCCATTCTCGCCCACAGCTTTGCTAACGTTGCGTTTCACGTCGCGGGCGGATTTGCTGCCTGACAAATCGGCTTTAGCCGCTGCCGCACGCTCGCGCGGGTTAACTAAGGCGCTAAAGGCAGAGCGAGCAAACCACCTCATAAACGCCCCTTTATGAGACAATCAAAACAAAGTAAAATCCGTCTCAAAAACGCCCTTTTTGTGACATATTTATTATTTGGTGAAAGCCTTAGCGTGTACGCTCCGCTATTTGGCTTGTCTGAAAAATTGCGCCGCAGGATAACCACGCTTATCGGGAAATTTCTATAAAATTCCTCGCTTTTTCACTCAAGCCCTATATTGCTCCGGCAAATTCTTGTTATTTTCTTATTCTTAATGTAAAGTATTTTGGATTTCTACTCAGATTTTATAAACCCTTACTTTTCCCGGAAAAGCAGGCAATTATTCTCAACTCAAACGTCTTGTCAGCCAGTTGTTTCATCTTTGAGGCAAAATGAGAAAGCCGGGAGATTAAAAATAAAATTTAAGTAATATCAATGACATTCGAACCTGTAACTAACTCTGCACCCATTCTCTAATCTATTTTAAAAAACAGATCGGGTCTGATTTTCAGGGCAGCCTACGACAACTCCGATGGATTTAAAAACATGAGACAAGTAATTACAAAGACGCTAATTTTTTTTACAGTTTTATTAGTTGGCATTAGCAGCTATGCCGCAACCTTCACGGTATCTAATATTAACGACGCAGGCGCGGGCAGTTTGCGGGAAGCTATCATCCAGGCAAACACAGCCGATGATGTTGACACAATAGTTTTCGACAGCCAGGTTTTCAGCACGCCGAAAACCATCACTTTAACCAGCGGTCAACTCGCGCCGTTTTACTCAGTTATCATCGAAGGTCCGGGCGCCGACCTGCTGACAATCAGCGGCAACAACCAAAGTCGAATCTTTTTTAATAATCTTTCCAGTTCTGAACTAACGATAAAAAATCTCACCTTGACCGGCGGATTCGCCGCCAACGGAGGCGCGATCTACACTGGTAATTCGCTCAAGCTCTCAAATCTGGTCATCACCGGAAATAAGGCAATGGGCGCTGAGGTCACCGGCGATGGATTCCCGGGCGCGCTGGGCGGCGGCATCTACAGCACCGGCGGATTGACACTGACGGACTCAATTATCAGTAACAATTTGGCGAGCGGGGTCGTAATAATAACTGCCAACCCTAACGTCGGCGACGCCGGAAGCGCCGGCGGCGGCGGCGGGATTTTTAGCCCGGGCGTTGCTCCGCTAATAGTGAACTGCACTTTTATAAACAACATGGCGAAAGGCGCCGGCAGTCCCACGGCTCCCGCAGGCAAATCCGGGGCACAAGGCGGCGCCGCCTACGGGGGCGCCTATTACGGGAGTTCCGGTTCCAGAGTTATAAACTCTACCTTCATAAATAACTCCGCCGTCGCCGGCAGCGGCGGTTCGATTGTTTCGACCGGTTTCGGGTTAACTGCCGGAGCGGGCGGTCCGGCATTCGGCGGGGCAATCTACGCCAGACCATTTGGTGGAATAAGTATTCTGAATACCACGGTTGCAGACAATTCAGTTGCCGGCGGCAACGGCGGTAACGCTGCCGACTCGAGCGCTGCCGGCAATGGGGCAATTGCTTTTGGCGGTGGAATTTACGATGAAGACCTCAGAATAGCGAACACTACAGTTGTAAACAACACGGTCGTCGCGGGAAGCGGTCGGAACGGAGCTAATGCCCGGGGGGGCGGAATTTACGGAGGAAGCAATCAATGGAGTATTATTAATTCCACGATTACCGGTAATGCCGTTACCGGGGGAACCGGAACGCAAAATAACGGGCTGGGTCAAGGCGGCGGCGTCTTCAGCAGCCCTAATGCCGGTCCCGCGAGCTCTTTTCGCAACAACATCGTCGCAGAAAATTCAGCCGGTTCCGCCGGCGCAGACGTATTCGGGAATTTCATCAACGCCTTCAACAATTTAATCAGAAACGGCGACGGCTCGACGGGAATTACAAACGGTGTGAACGGGAATCTGGTCGGAACTGCCAATTCACAGATAAATCCGATGTTAGGCTCGCTGGCGGATAACGGCGGCGTCACCAAAACCCGCGCGTTACTGCCCGGCAGCCCCGCCGTCAATGCCGGAAACAATGCATTCGCCGTAAATCCTTTAAACTCGCAGCCGCTCCGATTTGACCAGCGCAATCTTCAGCGGGTCAGCCCGGCAGGCGGGACAGTCGACATGGGGGCGTTTGAATTAGGTTCTACAAGCGTTCCGACGACGGCTAGCCCTAACTTACAAAATGGCAGCGATACGGGCTTCAACAACACGGACAATATTACGAGATCAAGAGCCCCGGTTTTCGACGTTTCGAACGTCATACCGGGCGCCCGAATCGAATTGCTTCGAAACAACATGGTGGTTTCGAGCGTCAGCGCTTCGTTCACTTCAGCTTCTTTGACGGATCCCGCGCCGCCTCTTGACGCAGTGGTTCAATATACAAGCCGACAGGTTATAGGCGGGGTGACGAGTGAGCCGAGCCCGGCGCCGCTGACGGTAACCTTCGACAACACTTCTCCGACTGTCACAATTAACCAGGCGAGCACGCAGCCCGACCCGGCGACGACTCTGCCCGTCCGTTTTACCGCAGTTTTTAATGAGCCGGTCGTCGGCTTTTCGGAAACAGACGTTTCCCTTAGCGGTTCGACCGCTAACGTCGCGTCCGCTTTCATAACGGTGATGCCGAACAACACGATTTACAGTATCGCCGTCAGCAATATTTCATCCAATGGCGGTTTTGTCCGCGCAAGTATTGACACCAATGCAGCGTCGGATTTAGCCGGTAATTTAAGTCTCGCTTCAACAAGCACCGACAATCAGGTAACGTTGGACAATATCTCGCCGAGCGTAACTATTAATCAGGCAGCCGGACAAGTCGACCCGGCTTCAGCGCAGCCGATCAATTTTACGGTCGTGTTCAGCGAACCGGTAGCCGGTTTCAACGCCTCGGACATTTCATTTACCGGTTCAACTGCTAATGTCGCCTTTGCAAACGTGACCGTGACGGGAGGCGGCGGCACGTATAATGTAGCCGTGAGCAACATCACATCAAACGGACAGGTTCGCGCGCGTGTTCTCGCCGGCGCGGCTCAGGATGCCTTCGGAAATCCTTCCGGAGCGTCGACTAGCACGGATAACACTGTCACCGTGAATTTAAAGCGTGCTCAATTCGATTACGACGGAGACGGACGAACCGATTTATCCGTGTTTCGCCCGTCGGCGGGAAGCTGGTACATCTCGCGCAGTTCGGACAACGCTTTCGCTGCGACGCAGTTCGGAGCCAACGGCGATTTAATCGCGCCGGCGGATTTCGACGGCGACGGGAAGACTGATATTTGTGTTTTCCGTCCGTCAGACGGCGGATGGTATCGTCTGAATTCATCGAATAATACTTTCACGCCCGCGCAGTTCGGGACGAACGGTGATTTGCCTGTGCCCGGCGATTTCGACGGTGACGGAAAAGCCGATTTGACCGTTTACAGACCTTCTGCGGGAACCTGGTTTAGAATTAACAGCTCTAACAGCCAGTTCGTCGCCGTTCAATTCGGAGTGGCGGAAGACAAGCCGCTGGTCGGCGACTTCGACGGCGACGGAAAGAGTGACCTGACTGTTTTCAGACCTTCAAACGGCACGTGGTATCGGATCAACTCGGCGACCGACACGTTTTCCCCGAATCAATTCGGCGCGCCGGGAGATTTGCCGGTTGCGGCTGATTACGACGGTGACGGCAAATCCGATCTGGCTGTCTATCGCCCGTCGGTCGGAGACTGGTACATCGTCAACAGCTCAAACGCAGCCTTTACATCAACGCATTTCGGCGTCACGGAAGACAAACCGGCGCCCGCTGATTTCGACGGTGACGGGAAAGCCGATCTGGTTGTTTTCCGACCTTCATCGGGAACCTGGTATCTCTTGAGAACCAGCGCCGGATTCACCGGCATCCAGTTCGGAGCCGACGGCGACATTCCCACTCCTAATGCTATGGTTAGATAAAATTCTGGTTTTAATCATAAAAAAAGGGCTTTGTTCTAAACTGAACAAAGCCCTTTTTTTGTAGTTTTAAACCGTCCCGAAAAGCCTCGTTTACTTGACGCCAGAACGTGTTGTTATCTGTCCCATAAACGACCCTTTTGAGACATTTCCGACACATAACGCAAATATGAAAAAAGTTATTCTTCTACCAATCCTCTATCTGTTTCCCGTTCCTTGTTCAGCGCATTCGATGGTGGAGAAAATCTCGTGCCGTCTGGAAAATAAAACTTCATTGAATAGTGCCGCCCCGTAAAGCGGCTCGCTTGACTATTCGGCTAGAATCGAATAAACGTCGCGCCGCGCCTTGTTGACGATTTCGTTGATTCGTTTAATCGTTTCCTCATCGCCGTCGCGCACGCCGTCCTTGACCGCCGCCGCGAGCTTCATCAAAGATTTGCGTATTTCAAGCGCCCGCACCATTTTAGGATTCGCTTCAAGCCGCGTCTGACCGCGTTCTTCAAGCAGTTTTAGCCCCTGTTCGGTAATCGTATAAACTTTTTTGCCGTCAATCTGCTCGCCGGTCAGATAACCACCTTCTTCGAGCATCTGCAAGGTCGGGTAAACCGAGCCCGGGCTTGGACGGTAACCGCCCGATTGTTTTTCGAGCTCGCTGATAATCTCGTAACCGTGCCGCGGGGTTTCTTTCAGAATTTCCAGCAGATGAAATTTTATATCGCCTCTACGCATTCGCATAAATTCACCACTAAAAACCGGACCGCATTCGCCGGGTCCGAATTTAAAACCTTTTCTTCCAAACATTTATTTTTACCTCACTAATTTTTAATTTTCAATGAAACCGACATTTCATCGTCATAAAATAATGTGTATCACGATATATCGTAATAGGTCAAGTAATAACATAAAAGCAAAATAATCATTCAAAACAAAAAATCATGTTTATGGCGCAAAATGCCCTTTCCGAGGCGGCAAAAAGAGCGGATAATCCGTCTCGCAAGTTATCTTTTCCGGTTGTTTTTGCAAAAGATGTTGACCTTTGCCGCGAAGAATGTTTATTTTTCTCAGCACTCAAGTTAAACTCTTGTGGGCAAATCAGCCGGACACAAATACCATGGAAAACTCTCAGGACGTAACTGAGCTTCTCATTCGCTGGAAAAACGGCGAGCGTGACGCGCTCGAACGACTTTTTACGCTGATTTATGGAGAGCTTCAAAAAATCGCGCGGCGTCAACTGCGAGGCGAGTCGGCAGATCACACTTTGCAGACGACCGCGCTGGTTAATGAAGCATATTTGAAATTAATCGACCAGACGCGCGTCGAATGGCAGAACCGGGCACATTTTTTCGGCGTCGCGGCACAGGCGATGCGGCGCATTTTAATTGATTACGCGAGGGCGCGAATCAGCGACAAACGCGGCAGCGGCGCACTCGCCGTCTCGCTCGACGACGCCGGGACGCTCGACATCTCGGACGAACGCGCCGCCGAGCTGGTCATGCTCGACGAAGCGTTGAAAAAACTGGCGGAAAAAGACCCGGAGCGCAGCCGCATTGTCGAGCTTCGTTATTTCGGCGGGCTTTCGGTCGAAGAAACGGCGGAAGTCACCGGGACGAGCGTTTCTACCGTGATGCGCGACTGGCGCGTTGCCAAAGCATGGCTCTTTAAGGAATTAAAAAACGCGGAATGAAAGCCGAACAAAATGTCTGACCATACAAACTCCCTGCCCGATTGGAATAAAATCGTCGAGATTTTCGAAGCCGCGCTCGACGTTCCGGCGTCGGAACGCAGCGCCTTTATCGAGAAGGCTTGCGCGGCGGATGAAAACGTGCGCCGCGAAGTCGAAGAAATGCTGGCTGCCGACGGTAAAGCCTCCGCCTTTTTCGAATCTCCGCCTGCGTCGCCGCGCACCCTTTTGCTTCATAACGTTTCGCGCGACGAGCCGGAAAGCGATTCGATTGTCGGAGATACGATAGGCGCTTACCGCATCCGGCGCGAAATCGGGCGCGGCGGCATGGGCACGGTTTATCTCGCCGAAAGAGCGGACGGAGATTTTGCGCAGAAAGCTGCCGTTAAGCTTATCAAACGCGGCATGGATTCGGAGCTCGTCGTGCGTCGTTTTCGACACGAGCGGCAAATCCTGGCGCGGCTCGGTCATCCTTTTATCGCCCGGCTCTTCGACGGCGGCACGAGCCGCGCCGGAATGCCGTATTTCGTCATGGAATACGTCGAAGGCGAAGAGCTGCTCGATTATTGCGAGCGAAAAAATCTATCGCTTAACGAGCGGCTGGAAATATTCCGCAAAATCTGCGCGGCGGTTTCCTACGCGCATCAGAATCTGATTGTGCATCGCGACCTCAAGCCGTCGAATATTCTGATTACCGAGGCGGGCGAGCCGAAGCTTCTGGACTTCGGAATATCGAAAATTTTATCCGACGACGAGCAGGCGGAAACCGGCACGGCGACGGCG
>DATHBC010000422.1:0-3140 GCA_035296345.1 Pyrinomonadaceae bacterium
ACATTTTTCGAAACGGCACAAATCCGCAACGGCTCGGTCGCGGGCGACGGTTTCGGCTTTGAGGCGACGGTCACTATCGGCGGGCAAAACAGCGTCAACGTCACCTTTGCCGGAAAGGTCAGCGGCACTCAAATCAGCGGCGCGGCGACCTCGCCCATGGGCACGAAGCCGTTTAGCGGAGCGAAAGTTCCTTAAGAGTTTAGAAAGGGGAAGAACCGGGAATGAGAAAAATAAAAGCTTTTATTCTTCTGAGTTTATTTTTACTGGCGACGCCGGGCGCGGCGATTTTCGCGCAGGCGCGCAAGCCGAACGACGTTTTGATTCGCAACGCGACCGTGCTGACCGCCGCGCGCGGAACGCTGCAAAACACGGATATTCTGATACAGAACGGGCGCATCGCGCGCATCGGCAAAAATCTGAACGCCTCGTCAAACGCGCAGGTGATTGACGGGACGGGAAAATTCGTCTCGCCCGGAATTATCGACTGTCACTCGCATTCGATGCTCGACGCGATAAACGAATTTTCGTTCAGCGTGACCTCGATGACGCAGATGAAGGACGTTCTGAATCCGGAAGACATCGCGATTTACCGCGCTCTGGCGGGCGGCGTGACGACGGCGAATCTGCTGCACGGCTCGGCAAATGCCATCGGCGGGCAGAACGTCGTGGTTAAATTCAAATACGGTCGCCCGACCGGAGATTTTATCTTCGCCGGCGCGCCCGCCGGAATCAAATTCGCGCTCGGCGAAAACCCGAAGCGCACGCATTTCAATCCGGGCGCGGGCGGGCAGCCGCCGCGTTATCCGCGCACTCGCATGGGCACGCTGGAAGTCATCCGCGACGCCTTTCTGCGCGCCCGCGATTACAGGCAGTCGTGGGACGATTTTCGCGCTAAAAAGACGAAGATTCAGCCGCGCCGCGATTTGGAGCTTGAGCCGCTGGTCGAAATTCTGGAGGGCAAGCGTCTCGTGCATTCGCACGGTTATCGCTCGGACGAGCTTTTGAACGTCATGCAAATTGCGGACGAGTTCGGCTTTAAAATCTCGACCTTGCAGCACGGGCTGGAAGCCTACAAAATCGCGCCGGAAATCGCCAGACACGGCGCGGGCGTTTCGATTTTCGTCGATAGCTGGTCGTATAAGCTGGAAGCCTACGACTCGATTCCGTACAGCGCGGCGATTTTGTGGAAAGCGGGCGTCAGCGTTTCGATAAATTCCGATTCCGACGAAAGAATGCGCCGCTTGAATTTAGATGCGGCGAAAGTGATGAAATACGGCGGCGTGCCCGAAGAAGAAGCCCTGAAAATGATTACGCTGAATGCGGCGAAACAGCTCGGCGTCGACAAGCGCACCGGCTCGATTGAAATCGGCAAAGACGCGGATCTGGTCATCTGGAACGCGCATCCGTTCAGCGTCTACGCGCGCGCGGAAATGACGATGATTGACGGCGAATTTTATTTCGAGCGCAGCCGCGATTTACTGCGGCGGCAGGAATTTGAGCGCGAGCGCGAGGCGCTGGAAAAACTGGACGTCAATCGCCCGCCAGCCGGCGGCGGCACGCAGCCGCGCATCCCGGCTGAACAGCGCGTCAAAGACCGCGACGAAGCCGACAGATTAACCGAAGGAGACAACGAATAAAATGCCGAACGCCAAATGCAAAATGCAAAATAACGGAATCTTTAGAAATTTTCTCCGCACCGGTTTCCTGCTGCTCACGGCTTACTGCTTACCGCTTACTATTCAAGCGCAAAGCGACGCCTCGCAGCAGAACGTTCTGGGCAAAGCGGGCGCTTTCGCCGTCACGAATGCGAGAATTGTCACGGTTTCCGGCGCGACGATTGAAAACGGGACGATTCTGATTCAGGACGGGCGCATCGCGGCGGTCGGCGCGAATGTTTCCGTTCCGGCGGGCGCGGAGAGAATCGACGGCAGGGGCTTGTCGGTTTATCCGGGAATGATCGACGCGGCGACGAATCTCGGCTTGGCTGAAATCCAGCTCGGCGCGAATGCGACGATGGACATCGCCGAGGTGGGCGATATGAACGCCAACGCGAAGGTGATAAACGCCGTCAACCCGCACAGCTCGCACGTCAACGTGACGCGCGTCAACGGCATCACGACCGTGCTTTCGATGCCCGTCGGCGGAACGATTGCCGGGCAAGCCGCCGTTATCAATCTCTGGGGCTCGACGCAGGGCGAGATGTCGGTCGTGCCCGCTTTCGGATTGGTCGTTAATTTTCCGCGCGTCACGACTTCTACGGGTTTCGGTCAGCCGCAGGTCGAATTCAGCGAAGCCGTCCGCCAGCGCGACCGGCGGCTGGAAGATTTGAAAAAAACTTTCCGGGACGCCGCCGAATATGCCCGCGTGAAAGACGCTTACGCGAAAGACCGGAACTTGCCTTATCCGGGCGTCAATCTGAAAATGGACGCGATGATTCCGTATGTTCGCGGCGAACGCCCGGTCATTTTTCGCGCCGAACGCGAGCGCGACATCCGCGGCATCGCCCGCTTTGTCGAGGAAATGAAAATCAAGGGCGTGATAATCGGCGGGCAGGAAGCGTGGAAAGCGGCGGATTTATTGACCAAAAATAATATTCCCGTGATTTACACGAACATCTACAACCTGCCCGTGCGCGACGACGACGAATACGATTATTTGTTTGAAGCGCCGTCGAAGCTGCAAAAGGCGGGCGTCAAATTCGCCGTCTCGACCGGCAACGACGGCGCGGAAGTGCGCGATTTGCCGTATCAAGCCGGGCTGGCGGCGGCGTTCGGCTTGTCGAAAGAAGACGCTCTGAAATCCGTCACGCTCTACCCGGCGCAGATTCTCGGCATTTCCGATAGGCTCGGCTCGATTGAGCAGGGAAAAATTGCGAACGTCGTCGTCACCGACGGCGATTTGCTCGAACCGCGCACGAACGTCAGATATTTATTTATAAACGGTCGAATGCTGCCTTTAACAAGCAGGCACACGGAGCTTTACGAGCAATTTAAAGATAGAAAATAATTTTAAATGAAAGAAAAGGCGTTACGAATGACGCCTTTTCTCATGTGCCGCCGCACCGGCTATTCCGGGCAATCAAAGATATTTTTACAGAAACCCGTTTTTAGGATTTCGCGCTGAAAGTAGATTTCGGGGTC
>DATHBC010000423.1:0-3070 GCA_035296345.1 Pyrinomonadaceae bacterium
TGCACAACGAGCTGTCTTACGCCGACGTTTACCCGCGCCGTCTTTATTTCTGCTGCCTGACGCCCGCCGAAACCGGCGGCGAAACCACGCTCGGCGACAGCCGCCGGATTCTGCAAAATATCGACGCGGAAACGGTCGAAACGTTTAAAAATAAAAAAATCTGCTACGTTCGCAACCTGCAATCGGGCGCAGGCTCGGGCTATTCGTGGCAGGAAGCGTTTGAAACCGGCGAGCGGCGGGAAGTCGAGCATTGCTGCCGGAAAATCGGCGCCGAGTTCGAGTGGAAACCGGATGGCGGCTTGCGCGTCCGGCAGATTCGCCCGGCAATCATCAATCATCCGGTAACGGGCGAAGAAGTCTGGTTCAATCAAGCCGACGGCTTTCACCCGTCGAATCTGGACGCGGAAACTTACCGCGCGCTGCTCGAGATATTTAAGAGCGAGGACGAATTTCGCCTGAACGCGTTTTTCGGCGACGGCTCGCCGATTGATTCGGCGACGCTCGCGCACATTCGCGCCGTGCTCGAAAACGAAACGATTCCGCACCAGTGGCGGACGGGCGACGTGCTGATTCTGGACAATATTTTAGCCGCGCACGGTCGGATGCCGTTTACAGGCGCGCGGAAAATCGCGCTGGCAATGACTTAAAAGTGAAAAAGTGAAAAGGTGAAAAGGTGAAAAAGTTAGTTTATTGAGAAGCGATAAAGCTTTTTCACTTTTTCACTCTTTCACTTTTTCACTTTTTCACTTTTTCACTTTTTCACTTTTCCGCCGATTGCGGAAATTTTTCCGGTAAGCGAAGATAAATCAAAAAACCCCAAAGGAGTTCAAATGAATCGAAGATTTTCGGCAATCGCTCTCGCCTTTATTTTTTGCTCGCTGATTTTTGTTCGAACGACGCCCGCGCAGACTGAAAAGGACACCGCTCCGTCGCGCGAGATGGACAGGATAAACTGGATGGAATTTAAGGAAATCGTGCCTTCCAAAATCCAGACCGTCCTGCTGCCGACCGGAACTCTGGAGCCGCACGGCGTCATCAACAACGGCGCCGACAACACCGCGCCGACCGCCATGGCGCGCGACATCGCGCGCCGCACGAACGCGATGATTGCGCCGACGCTCTCTTACGGCATTACCGGCTCGATGGCTGATTATCCCGGCGCGTTTACGATTTCGGAGTCGGCTTATCGCCCGTTCGTCAAGCAGATTCTCGAAGGCTTAGCCCGAAACGGATTCAGAAACATTATCATTTTAAACGGTCACGGCGGCGCGCAAACCGCCGTTTTGCAATCGGTCGCGGCTGAAGTTTCCGCCGAGCGACGCGTGCGAACGCTGGTCGTCAACTGGTGGTCGTTTGCCGCCGAGGAAACAAAGGCGGTTTTCGGCGAAGACGGCGGTCACGCGGGCTGGAACGAAACGGCGTATATTCAGGCGATTGACCCGACGCTGGTCAAAAAGGAAAGATACAAAGACGATTTGGCGACCGCTTACCCGACGCCGGGAACGTGGCAAGCCGTCCCGTTTCCATCTTCGATAGGGCTTTACCAGAAAGGTCAGGGCTACCCGAAATTCGACCAGAAAAAAGCCGACGAGTATTTCCGCAGGGTCAACGACAAGATAGCGAACCTGATAAACGAAGTCGTCCGCAAATGGGATATGGCGGGGCTTTGATTCAATTACGAATTAAAAATTACGAATTACGAATGGTTGAATCAATTCAAATGTCCGCGCTGATTCAATCATTCGTAATTCGTAATTCGTAATTTTTAATTATCTCGCTCCGCTCGGCTCCAGATTTAAATTCATCGCGCCTTCGCTCAAAGTCACGGGCGTGTCCCAGACGGAAAAACCTTCAGGCGTTTTCGTGATGCCGAAAAGATAATAGCTGTCCGGTTTCACTTCCGGAAATTTGGCTTTGCCCTGCGCGTCCGTTAAGGTTTTGGCGACCGTGTATTTGCTGATTGCCGCCAGCGCCTTGCGTCTTATTTCCGGGTATCTGCCCGGATAAACGATGGACATTCCAAAAGCGTTAACTAATCCCTGACCTTCTTCGTCGTCTATATCCGCCTCTTCCAGAATAGTTCGCAGGTCCTTTTTCAAAAGA
This sequence comes from Pyrinomonadaceae bacterium, assembly GCA_035296345.1. Lineage (GTDB taxonomy): Bacteria > Acidobacteriota > Blastocatellia > Pyrinomonadales > Pyrinomonadaceae > JALZHR01. The sequence continues at coordinate 2,104 of DATHBC010000423.1, forward strand.
TAAAAAGTCTCTCTCTGCACGGGCTGTTCCCTGCCGGTCGCGGCGCGAATTTTAGCGTCGATACTCAGAGAGCTTTTGCCCGTCGCCACCGTGGAAGTAGTAGTGTCCGCCGTCCGCGTTTCGGTCGTGGTGACGGAAGTGCTCTGCGAAGGCGGGACGGTAACTTCCGAGGTTTGCGTGGAAGGCACGGAAGTGCTCGGAACCGTCACGTTGCTCGAACGCGTATCGGTTTGAACGCGCGACGAACGCGCATTTGCCGCTTCTCTTTCGCTCGCTACGCGGACGTTGATATTGCTGTTCGCTTCGTCCTCGCTGCCGCCTCGCGCCAGATAGAATAAAGCAAAAACCAGCACCGCGCCCAGGATTATAATCGGCGCGATAAGCCACGGCGGAAAACCGCGCTCGCGCGGCGCTTCCTGAATGATGACCTCGCGCTGCGGAATCGGCTCGACGATTGCCGGCGCCATCGGGCGACCGCAATTCGGGCAAGCCACCGCGACGGTCGAAATGTTATTGCCGCAATCCGGACAAGTTATTAAAGACATTCTGATTTCCTCCCTGTACTCGTTCGTTTCTCGATAAAATGATAATTATCTGATTTAAGAATAATACATTTCGTTGGAAAAATGTTTATAAAAAAAGAAAAAAGGCGTTTCCGCCCTTTAGCGGTAAACGGTAAACGGTAAGCGGTAAGTTGCAGTTTCAAAACACGCGAACTTACCGTTTACCACTTACCGTTTACCACTAAAAAAAATTTGCATTTTTTTTTGAAACTAATTCGCCGGATTTCTCGTTTATGTTCTTGACTAAAATTCGATTTTGGTCAAACATAGTAAATATGGGCATCACAGTTCAAACCCAGGAAGTCCGCGAGGCGATTTTGGATGCGACCGACCGCATTCTCTCCACGCGCGGCTACAGGAAAATGACGATTGACGAATTGGCGCAGGAAGTCGGCATCGGCAAG
>DATHBC010000424.1:0-3539 GCA_035296345.1 Pyrinomonadaceae bacterium
GTTAATCAATCGCCTCATGATTTCGAGAACGAATTGACGATTTTCATTCGCGGCGACCTGCCGATACAGTTCTTCAGGTTCAATATTTTGCCAAAAACTCAGGTTCATATTTCCAAAATATCCAAATCATCATCGCTCAGACCGACGTCCGCGACTTTTCTGTAAACCGCGCGGTAGGCTCTCGCCGTCCGTTCGAGACTGAAATCCGCCAGGCGTCTCGTGCCTTTCTCCCGAAGCGCGCGGCGCAAACCTTCATCGGCTGCCATTCGTTTTAAAGCGACGGCGATTTCTTCGACGGAAAACGGGTTGAAAAGCAGCGCCGCGCCAGCCGCCTGTTCCGGCAGCGACGTAACGGACGAACAAGCCGCCGCCGCATTATGCTGCCACGCCTCGAACAGCGGCGCGCTCGCCGCCTCAAACAGCGTCGGGATGACGACGAACTGCGCCTGAAGATACAGCGCGCTTAACTCTCGATGCGTGACGACGCCTAAGAATTTAACCTGCTCTTCCAGCTTCAATTCGCGCAGCCGCCGCTCGATTTGCGACCAGAAAGCGTTTTTGTGTCCGGTGCAGACCAGATTTACTCTCAAACTCTCGCGCTCGCGCAAAAGCGCGACGGCTTCGAGCAGTCGAATGTGATTTTTATGTTCCCAAGTCATCGCCGGATAAAGCGCGAACGGCGCGGCGGGCAGCTCATATTTCACGGGCAAAAGCCGCGCTTCGTCTTCCGGAAACTTTTCTGAATTTATTTCGGGCGGCGACCACGCGATGACCCGGACTTTATCTTCCGCTAAATCGTAATTCCGCACGACATCCTGTTTAACGAACTCAGAGGCAACAACGACCATATCGGCGGCACGACACGCCGCCGGATAAACAATCTCGCGTCTTTCAATTTCCTCCGGCGGGAAAAACTCCGGATAATGAAGATGCTGCAAATCGTGCGGATTGTAGACGGTCGGAACATTGCAGTAAACATAATCCTGATAAGGAAAATGAATCACGTCGCAGCCGAGACTTTCGTAAAACCCGTCCGAGACGGGAACGCAAATCAGAGGCGGCGGCGCGCTTGATTGCGGCGGCGCGAAAGCTCGCCTGACTTTACCGGCGAGCGGGCGCAGCCGACCCAGCGAGCGTTTGAAAATTTCGGCGGCAGCCGGTTTATTTTCCTTCGGGCGCGGCGCGGAAACTATCGTCTGCCGCTCGCCCAGAAACGGCTTCAGCCAATCCGGGTCTGACCAGTGACCGATAAAAACATATTCCTCGTCGCCGTCATCGAGCCGCCCGGCAGAAGCCAGCGCGCGCAGCACGGTTTCGATGCCGCCCGTGCCGCTGCCGAGCGGAATCTGCGCGTTGATGGCGATGCGTAATTTTTTCTTCAAAGTTATATCTATGTCTAACGGGAAAATGAAACCACAGATAACACAGATAAACACAGGATATTCAAAAAGAATAATTATTTTGATTGATTTATCATCCGAGTTAATCCGTGTAAATCTGTGGTTTCATACCTTTCTTAAATTTAGTCTGCCTGAAAATTTAAATTAAATTGCCGGAATAATACGCCGCATCCGGCGACACCATTGTTCCAGAACCAGCGCCTTGAAAGAAAGCGGGCTGGTCGCGTTCGAGGGAAATTCTCCTTCGGCGAGACGCGCCGCGCTTTCCCGGTTTAAAACTTCCGACTGCACCAGATAACCGTCGCGCAAAGATTCGCCGTAAGCGGCGAAAAGCGCGTCGTGCCACTGGCGCGCGGGCGGCGCGAAACCGCGCTTCGGACGATTTAAAACCCATTCCGGCAGAACGTCTTTGACGGCTTCCCTGAGCCGGAATTTCGGCGGAAGCGACGAATCCGAATGCCTTTTTCGCAGACCGATAACCGTCTCGACGAACTTGTAATCGACCAGCGGAAGCCGCATCTCGACCGAAGAAGCCATTCCCAGGCGGTCGCCCTGCGTGATGCCGTTTTCGCGCAGGTACGTATCGCAGATTAATTTCGTCAAAGCGATTTCCACCGGCGACCAGCCGCCGGGAAAAGTAAATATTTCGGCGGCATCGGCTTCGTCAACCTGCCCGGCAAAGCTCCGACCGTAAAAATTCCGCACTTGCGCCGCCGCGCTCGCGAAATCCGGCGATAAATCATAAAAAATCATTTGCGCCGGATTTTCTCGCCGCCTCCGAACATTGCGCCAGCCGGAACGCATTCCGGCGAAGTCTCGCGCCCAGGACGAAACTCCGCGCGCCGACCTTGACGCGGGAAAATTGAAATTTAAAGTCTGCCGCACCGCCTGCGAAAACGGTTTATCGAGCAGAGCGGCTTTTTTCATCGACTCGAACGCCGCCTCGCGCAACTGCGGGTAGCCCCAGAAAAGCTCGTCGCCGCCCTGCCCTTGCAGCAGCACCGGAACGCCCCGTTCCCGGGCGAGCTGCATCACGAAGTAGTAACCGAAACCGGCGATGTCGGCAACGGGGTCGTCACGCCAGTAATTTAGCTCAGGAAAAAAATCGACAATCTCCTGAGTATCGAGTTCGATTTCGTCAAGCGGCAGATTTAAACGGCGCGCCAGCGCCGCCGCGTCTGCGCGCTCGTCACAGTCGGGTCGCCCGGCATAACCGACGCTGAAGGCGCGGAGATTATCGTGTTCACGCGCGGCGAAAGCCGCGACAATGCTCGAATCCAAGCCGCCGCTTAAGGCGACGCCGACCGGAACGTCCGAGCGCACGATTAACCGGCTGACCTCTTCGAGCTTTTCCCGGATAAGCTCGCGCGGCTCGCCGTCGAGCGGCGGCGCGTCTTCCATGCGCCAGTATTTCTTTTCTTCAATCCGCCAATTTTCCACATCGACGGTCAGCAGATGCGCGGCGTCCAGCTTTCGCGCTCCTTCTATCGGCGTCAGCGGTTCGGGCACGTATTGATAATGAAAATAAAGATTGACGGCGCGCGGATTCAACCGGAAAGGAACGAGACCGGAATGCAGCAGCCCCTTTAATTCCGAGGCGAAAACAAGCGCGCCGTCGCGCTCGAAAAGATACAGGGGTTTTTCGCCCATCCGGTCGCGGGCAAGGACGAGACGCCGCCGCCTGCCGTCCCACAAGGCGAAAGCGAACATTCCGCGCAGGCGCGTGACGAAATCGGAATCGTTCTCCTCGTAAAGATGCAGGATTACCTCGCCGTCCGTTTCGGTTCTAAACGCATGTCCCGATTTTTTTAGACGGTCGCGCAGCTCGCGGTAATTATAAATTTCGCCGTTGAAAATCAAAGCGAGAGATTCGTCTTCGTTATAGAGAGGCTGCGCGCCGCCTTCGAGGTCGATAACGGAAAGACGCCGCATCATTAGTTTGACATGCGGGGCGGAAAATTCGCCCGCGCCGTCGGGACCGCGATGAATCTGCGCCGCGTTCATCCGCGAAACCGCCGCCGACAAACCGGCGGACAGTTTTTCCCGCGTGACGATTCCGCTGATGCCGCACATTAAGCCCGTGTCTCCTTATCAATCCGCCCGCCGCCGCGCGGCGTCCGCCATCGCCCGAAATCATAG
>DATHBC010000425.1:0-2609 GCA_035296345.1 Pyrinomonadaceae bacterium
CATCGGTAAAAACGGATTTGCTCTGGGCGAAGGAATGCGGGATAAACTGGACAAGACGGATTTGCCGCGCCCTTTCAAAAAAGAAGGCGACGGCAAATCTCCGGCGGGCGTTTACGCTTTGACTTCCGCTTTCGGCACGGCTCCGAAACCCGATTTCGTCAAGCTTCCCTACACGCGGCTCGAAGAATGGACCGAATGCGTCGACGACCCGAAATCGTCGCATTACAACAAAATCGTCGACCGGATGAAGGTCGGAAATTTCGACTGGAAAAGCTCGGAGAAAATGCTTGAAATCGGCGCGGAATACGATTTGGGCGTGACGGTCGCTTATAATTCCAATCCGGTCAGAAAAGAGCACGGCTCGTGCATTTTTCTGCACATCTGGAAAGACGCCGAAAACGCGACCGAAGGCTGCACGGCAATGTCGCGCGCCGATATGGAAAAAGTTTTAAGCTGGCTCGACGCCGCCAAAAATCCCGCGCTCGTGCAAATGCCCGGCGAATATTACAAATATCATCAAACCTCGTGGAAGCTGCCGAAAATCAAATAACCATCAATACCTTAGCGGTCGGCGCGCGCCTCGTCGTGCAATGCAAAAAAGACTGGCGCATGGCGGTCGTCTCGGCTGTTTCGGAAGAGAAAATCGTCTTGCAGATTTGCTCGCCGTCCGGCAGAACTTACCGTAAAAGCTGCGCGCTCGACGCTCTGGTCGATTCGAGCGGCGTGATTCCGTTTCTGGGCGAAGGCGTCTGGCGGGAAAATCTCGTCAAATACGATTCGCGCTGGTAACGGAATTCCACCGCAAAGGCACGAAGCGCACAAAGATTTAAGAGAAGAAAATCCGCGTTTATCTGCCGTGGACTTCCCTTTGTGTTTCTTGTGTCCTCGCGGTGAAATCTTCCGTTTAAAGCGCAATACGATTCACGCCGTAAATTTGCCGGTTCTGATTTCCCTGCACGAAAACCACGAATTTCAGATTTTCCTTTTTCCAATTCGGCTGGAGTTGAAAAACGATTTCCGCTTCGAAGGATTTATCCTGAGCATTGAGGTTTCCGATTGATTTCAGCTCGCGGACGACCGAAGCGTGTTCCAGAGTTTTGCCGGAATTTTCGCCGCGCCTGACGTTTGTCGCCAGATTGTCTTCGGCAATCGCCAGAAACACGCTCGCGTTTTCGCGCTCGGCGGGCAGGTCGGATATTTTTATTTTCAGTTTATCTTTGCCGCCGCCGTCGATTGATAATTCGAGCGTCGCTTTTCGGTTTTTTGCCGCCTCCTGTATTTCTTTCGATGCTTTCGCGCTGTCGCTTCCGGTAAACTGCGCGCTGCCGTCGACAATCATCTGCGGCGTGTAAACGTTCGGCTGACTGAACCGTTGCGCGTAGAGCGACTGGCGCTGGCTGAAAAGCGGCGACGAAAACTCGTCCGTCCAGCCGAGCCGGTTCCAGTAATCGACGTGTAGCGCGAGCGTGATAATCTCGGCTTGCGCAATCGGCTGCTCTTTTTCCAGAAAGGCTAACGCACGGTCAGCCGGCGGGCAGCTGCTTCAGCCCTCGCTAGTGAAAAGCTCGACCAGCACGAGCGTTTTGTTTATTACGGGCAGCGGCGGTGTCGGATTAATAACATTCTGATTTTCCGCCGTTAAAGCCGCGTTTTCCACCCTGCAACCGGCTAAAGCGAAACACGCTAACAGCAATAAAAACAAAATTAATTTCATAAATAAATTGTACCTCAGTCGCGGCATTTTTTGCCGCTTTGAGTCTTTGATGCGGTTTGATAAAATATTCTTTTGCCTTTTTGCCGAAATTCGTAACTATGCAAGCAGCCAGCAGTAAAACCAAGGAAGTCATCGAAGTTCGCGGCGCGCGCGTTCACAATCTGAAAAACATCTCGTTTTCGATTCCGGTCAACGAATTGACGGTCGTCACGGGCGTTTCCGGTTCGGGTAAATCCTCGCTCGCCTTCGACACGGTTTACGCCGAGGGTCAGCGCCGATACGTCGAATCGCTGTCGGCTTACGCGCGCCAGTTTCTGGAAAGAATGGACAAGCCGGATGTCGACGAAGTTATCGGCATCGCTCCGGCAATCGCCATCCGGCAGAAAAACTCGACGCGCAATCCGCGCTCGACCGTCGCCACGCAGACGGAAATTTACGATTACCTGCGCCTTTTGTTCGCGCGCGTCGGGCAGACTTTCTGTCACGTCTGCGGGCGCGAAGTGAAAAAAGATTCGCCCGAATCGGCGGCTGAGGAAACTTTAAGGGATTTGCCGGCGGGCGCGCGCTTTTACGTTCTTTTTCCGGCGGCTGACGCGGATTTGAGCTACGAAACGAAAGGAAAAGTCACGGCGCATCTTTTGAGCCTGATGCAGAAAGGCTTTACACGACTTTTCCGCGGCGGCGAAACTCTGGAGCTGCAAAAACCGGAAGATTATAATTTCAGCGATTTCGACGACACTTTCGTTTTAATCGACCGCCTGAAAGCCGACGAGTCAATCCGCCAGCGGCTGGTCGATTCGCTCGAAATCTGTTTTCGCGAAAGCCGCACGGCGATTATTCAAACGGCGGAGCGCGACGGCGGCAGCGCGGCGCGCCTAAAATTCGCCGACCGTTT
>DATHBC010000426.1:0-7793 GCA_035296345.1 Pyrinomonadaceae bacterium
TTACGAATTACAAATTACGAATTACGAATGAAGGAAACGTCTTATAATTCGTAATTCGTTAATGTTTTACAATTCGTAATTCGTAAACGTCTTGCAATTCGTAATTCGTAATTTTTAATTCGTAATTGAAAAAGGCTGGCAGTCTCGAAAAACCGCCAGCCTTTTTTGTTTTTTTAACCGCTGCTTTTTAATAAAGCGTAAAGCTGTATTCCACGACCTTGGTCACCGAATAGGGAACGCCGCCTTTTTTCGCCGGTTCAAAGCGAATCGAGCGCGCCGCCGCGACCGCCTGCTCGGTCAAACCGTATCCCAGATTGCTGACCGGCGTAATGCCGCCGATGCTGCCGTTAGCCAGAAACGTCACGCGCACGCGCACGACGCCTTGAATACCCTGCGTCCGCGCCGCGTCGGTGTAATTGGCGCGCGGTTTCGAGAGAATCTTGACGCCTTCGGTCGGACCGACCGGCTCGGGCGGTTTCGGTTTTTTCAACGGTGGCGGTACGCCGCCGCCGCTGCCGTCGCCGTCGCCGTCGCCGTCGCCGTCGCCGTTTCCGTTTCCGTTTCCGGAGCCGATACCGTTTCCGTTACCAGTGCCGCGTCCGCCGCCGAACCCGGTTCCGCTGCCGCTGCCCATGCCGCCGCCGCTGCCGCGTCCGTCGGATAATTTCGCCGACTGCCCGTACTCGCTGCCGATAGGCTGTTCAGTCCGCTTAACGTCGCGGTCGCCCTGCGTCGACATATTTTTCGGCAGAGCCGGATTTTCCATCTGCGGAATCTTCGATGTCGGCGGGTCTAGCTGTTCCTTAGTCTGACGCGGAGGCGTGCCTTTGGAAACGTCTTCGTCTTCTTGTTTACCGCCGCCGCCGCCGCCGCCGCCTTTCTCTTTATTATTCTTTTTCGGCTCTTCCTCAACTTCGGCGGGAATATCATCAACCACCATCGCGTTCACCAATTCGGTGTTGCTCAATCCGGCGGCATATAATTCCTTAGTGAAAAGCGAGTAGACGACGCCCGCCAGAGTCATGGTTATGACGAACGCGCACGCGCCTAAAAGAAGCGCGTTACGGATTCCCGAATTTTTTTCTTCGATAACCGTCACGTGAAAACCGCCGGCGTCCGCGTCGGCAGTGGATTGATTGTCGGGCGATTGGAAATTTGCCGGCTGGTATTGGTCACGCTCGCTGAAATTATCGGCGTAAAATCCGTTGCCGTTCCCGTTTGCCGCCGCCGTTTCTTCGGGCAGAAATTCGTCGTCGAGAAGTTTTTCTTCTTTATCGGTCGAAAAAGCGACTGTTTCCGCTTCGGGCGATTTATTTTCCGCGGCAAAAACGGTTTCGGGCGTGACGGTTTCGGCTTTTAAATTTTCGGTGGCGGCTGCCGCTGTTATTGCAGCGGCGGGCTGACTGATATTCGTCGCGGGTTTCTCCGCCGTCGTCAGCGGATTCAATTCATAAGCTGTTAAAGCTCCGCCGCAGTTCGGACAAAACGCAAACTTCTCGGCAAAGCCTTCTTCACAGGCGGCACAATACTTAACTATCTTTCCCATCTTCACTCAATGCCTCTCAAAATCTTGGAATGAACGCTAAAGGGTTATTCTTACTGTAATACGATTTACGATTGTAATACGATTTACGATTTTTTGGAATGGCAAGCTTGTCTGACAAAGCTTCCCACCAAATAGATGCGTTACTAGTTTCAATAGATGCTCAGTTTGTTTGACGGGATGCCAGCGGGCATCTAAGATTTATCATTCGACATCTATCTTTTTGCATTTCCCTTAGATGATAAACGATAAATAATATGAATTATTCCAAAACAGCAGCGTTTTTGCTACTTTTAACGCTTCTCGCGGCAAATTTTTCTTTCGCTCAAACGGCGGCGGCGCAGCAGCCGAGCAAACAGGAAAAACTTCTGAACGGCTTGAAGGTTTTGATTTGGAACGAGCCGAAGTCGGAAAAAGTCTCGCTCCGCCTGCGGATTCACAGCGGCTCGGCGTTTGACCCGAAAGACAAAATGGGCACGATGGCTCTCGTCGCGGACATTTTGTTTCCCGACGAGCAGACGAAGAGCTTTTTTGCGGAAGATTTGGAAGGCAGTCTCGAAGTCACGAGCAATTACGATTACATTCAAATCAACGCGACCGCCAAAACGGACGAATTTCTGACGATTCTGGAAACAATCGCGACCGCCGTCAGCAATCCGCCGATTACGCAGGAAAACTTTGTCAAAGTGCGCGACGCGCGTCTTAAAACGGTCGAGGAGATGCAGAAAAATCCCGTCTACGTCGCCGACACGACGGTTTCCAAACGCCTGCTCGGCGATTTTCCTTACGGCAGACCGCAAGGGGGCGCGCCGGAAAGCCTGAAATTAATCGAGCGCGCCGATTTGCTGGCGGCGAGAGACAGATTTTTGACCGCCGACAACGCGACGCTGGCGATTACCGGCAGCGTCAAACCCGATTTCGCGTTTATGGCGGCGCGCCGCCTTTTCGGAGCCTGGAAAAAATCCGACAAACTGGTTCCGGCGACGTTTCGACAGCCGGACGCCCCGGACGCCAGCCTGCTGACGCTTGCTTCTCCGGCAATCGAAACTACGGAAATTCGCTACGCGACGCGCGGCTTGGCGCGCAATGACAGGGATTTTGTCGTTTCGAGCATTTTAACTAAAATCCTGAACGACCGTTTGTCGAAAGAAATCCCGAAAGACCGTCCGGCGGGTAAAGCCTTTGCGCGGCAGAATTCAAATTTACTGCCGGGCTTGATTGTCGTCGGATTATCGAATTTTCCCGTCGATATGAAAGCGCAGCAGAGCGAAAATCCGCCGCGCGCGCATATGATTATTTTTAAAGAGGAAAATTTAATCGCCAGCCTGCTTTCCGGAAAAATTTCCGGCGAAGAATTCGAGAAAGCCAGAAAAGAAGTCGTCGCGGAGATAAATCAAACGAATTTTGCGGATTCGTGGCTCGACGTCGACACCTACAAACTGGCTTCGGTCAAGGACGAAATGCAGAGAGCGAGCGGCGTGACAATCGCCGAAGCTCAGCAATTAGCCGATAAATTTCAAAAACAGCCGTTTGTCAGAATTTTGATGACGAAGCCGGGCGAAACGAATCCGGCGACGAACAATTAGAAATGCCGAACAGCGAAAGAACCGCCGACGAATTAAAGCACGCCCGCGCCGTGCGCGAGATGTTTTCGGGCATCGCCGGAAAATACGATTTTCTGAATCATTTTCTCTCGGTCAATACCGACAAACGCTGGCGCAGGCTCGTCGCGAAAAAACTGCACGAAGTTTTGCAGAACGAAAACGCTCTGGTTTTAGACGTCGCCTGCGGCACGGGCGATTTGTCTCTGGAACTGCAAAAATCCGGCAGGGCAAAAGTCTTCGGCACGGATTTTTGCCGCCCGATGCTCGCCGTCGCTAAAGAAAAAAATCAAAAAAACCGCGCCGAAATTCCCTACGTCGAAGGCGACGGGATGAATCTTTCGTTTGCCGACGCCGCTTTCGACGCCGTGACCATCGCTTTCGGCTTGCGCAATTTCTCAAACTGGCTCGACGGTTTAAAAGAGCTGCACCGCGTTTTAAAACCCGGCGGGCGGCTGGCGATTCTCGAATTTTCCGCGCCCGTCATTCCCGGCTTCCGGCAGATTTTTAATCTTTATTTCACGCAGATTCTGCCCAGAATCGGCGGCGCGGTCAGCGGCTCGCGCGGCGCGTACGAATATCTGCCCGACTCGGTTTCGCGCTTTCCCGACCAGAAAAATCTGGCGCGGATGATGGGCGAAGTCGGCTTTGAGAGGGTCGAATATCAAAACCTGACGGGCGGAATCGCCGCTTTGCATTCCGGCACGAAAAAGTTATAACTATTTTCAAAGGCTTTTCGCGCCGCTTCTTTCCGATGAAATACAAATTTTTAAATTTCGCGCGTCGTCTCGGGCTGATGCTGCTCGTCGTCTGGACGGTCGTCTCGCTCGTGACGCTGCTCATCATCCTGATTCCGGGTCGTCCTTCGATAGCCATTCTGGGAGAAAACGCGACCGGACCGCAAATCGAGCAGTTCGAGCGCAGGCACGGGCTCGATAAGCCGTCGTTTTTCTTCACCGGAAGCATTATTCTGAACGACCCTTTCGCCTCGGAAATCAAATGGCACGGGTTTGACAACCAGTATGCGAATTATTTCGCCGGGCTGCTGCGCGGCGATATGGGAAAATCTTTTCGCACCGACCGACCCGTCGCGGATATGATTCTGGAGCGTTATCCGAACACGATAAAACTGGCGCTGGCGGCGATGCTCGTGGCGATTACGATTGCCGTTCCGCTCGGCGTTCTGGCGGGCACGAATAAAGGCTCGCTGGTCGATAATTTCTCGTCCTTTTTCGCGCTGCTCGGCATCAGCCTGCCGAGCTTCGTCATCGGTCCGTTTCTGGTTTATCTGTTTGCGGTCAAGCTGAACTGGTTTGCGCCGACGGGCAGCACCAACCCGGAAGACATCATTTTGCCCGCCGTCACGCTGGGCGCGGCGCTTTCGGCGATTCTGACCCGCATGATTCGCTCGTCGGTGATTGAAGAACTCGGCGAAGATTACGTCCGCACGGCGCGCGCCAAAGGCTTGAGCGAAAAAATCGTCATCTACAAGCACGTTTTGAAAAACGGCTTGATTCCGGTCGTCACGATTTTAGGCTTGCAGCTCGGCGTTCTGCTGGCGGGCGCGATTATCACCGAGAAAATTTTCGGCTGGAACGGCTTGGGCACGCTGCTGCTCGACGACGGCATCGCCAAGCTCGATTATCGTTTGATTCAAGGCTGCGTGCTGGTCATCAGCGTCACGTATATTATGGCAAACAGCTTAACCGATATGGTTTATCGCCGGCTCGACCCGCGCATCAGGATTTCATAGTGAAAAGTGAATAACGAAAAGTGAAAAGTGACAAAATCAATCCTCAAAGAGAAAAGTTATACTTTTGCTATAAGAATTGTGAAACTCAATCAATTTTTGTGCGAAGAGAAAAAGGAATATACATTGAGTAAGCAAATACTGCGTTTCGGCACGGCAATCGGAGCGCTGGTTCGAGAAGCAGAATTCGGACAATCAAAAGCTGACTTTAGAAGTAAAATGAGCATAGCTTTAAAAGAAGCTAATGAAACCGATTACTGGCTTAATCTTTTAAAGGATACAGGTTATTTAAACGAAAAGATGTTTCAAAGCATTTCCGAAGATTGCCTTGAACTAATCAAAATTCTGGTTGCAACCGTCAAAACAACAAAAAAGTGAAAAACTAAAAGTGAAAAGTGAATAATTGAGGCAAACTCCTTAACTTTTCACTATTCACTATTCACTTTTCACTATTTATGAATCGTTTAACTTACATCGGAATCTTCGTCGCCGCCGTGCTGGTAATCGCGGCGATTTTCGCGTCGCTCATCGCCACGCACGACCCGATAGCGCAGAACCTGTCGCTGCGCTATGCCGCGCCGTCGGCTGAACACTGGTTCGGCACGGACGCCATCGGGCGCGACGTTTTTTCGCGCCTGGTTCACGGCGCGCGGATTTCGCTGCAAGTCGGCATCATCGTCACGTCCGTCTCCGCGCTGGTCGGAATGTTTATCGGCTCGATTGCCGGGTTTTACGGCGGCATCATCGACAAAATCCTGTCCGGCTACGTTTTCAACGTTTTTCTGGCGTTTCCCGGCTTGCTGCTGGCAATCGCGCTGGTCGCTTTTCTCGGCGCGGGGCTCGAAAAAGTCATTCTCGCGCTCTGCATTATCGGCTGGGTCGGCTACGCGCGCGTGATGCGCGGGCAGGTTTTAAAAGTGCGCGAATACGATTTCGTGCAGGCGGCGCGCGCGCTCGGCGCGAGCGACGGGCGAATTTTGTTCACGCACATCCTGCCGAACGCGATTCAGCCCTTAATCGTGCAGGCAAGCTTAGGCATGGCTGGCGCGGTTTTGTCCGAGGCGTCGCTCTCGTTTTTAGGCTTGGGCATTCCGCCGCCCGCGCCTTCGTGGGGCACGATGATTGAAGAAGCGCGCGGGCTCGACACGCTCTACAACGCGCCGCACGTTTTGTTTTTTCCCGGCATCTCGATTGCTTTAACGGTGCTCGCTTTCAATTTCATCGGCGACGGCTTGCGCGAATATTTAGACCCGAAACAAAGGAAAAGATAAGTGAGCGGTAAGCCGTAAGCAGTGAGCAGCTTTTGCTATCGACTGCTCACCGCTCACCGCTCACTGGTTACTGAAATGACCGCCGTCCGCATAGAAAATCTTTCCAAAACTTACCCGCCGTCGTTTCCGCGTCTGAAAAAACTTTTACATATCGCGGTTAAACCCGCCGTCGAAGCCTTGAAAAACGTCTCGTTCGAGATTGAAACGGGCGAGATTTTCGGGCTTATCGGCAGAAACGGCGCGGGCAAAACGACGCTCACGAAAATTATCGCGACGCTCGTGCAGCCGAGCGGCGGACGAGTTTCGGTGAAAAATTTCGATTCGGTCGCCGACGAGGTTAAAGTGCGCGCTTTAATCGGGTTGGCGACCGCCGAAGAGAGAAGTTTTTACTGGCGGCTCACGTGCGAGCAGAATATGATGTTTTTCGCCCGGCTTTACGGGATGAACGACCGGGCGGCGCGGCGGAAAATCAATGAACTGTTTGAAAAATTGAATCTGGAGGAACTGGCAAAGCGTCGTTTTTCCCTGCTTTCGACCGGCAACAAGCAGCGTCTCGCCGTCGCCCGCGCTTTGCTTCCCGCGCCGCCGATTCTGCTTCTCGACGAACCGACGCGCTCGCTCGATCCGCTCGCCGCCGCCGAAATGCGCCGTTTGATTGCGTCGCTCGAAAACGTTTCCGTGCTGCTGACCTCGCACAATCTTTCGGAAGTCGAAGAATTGTGCCGCCGCGTCGCCGTTATTTCCAGAGGCGAAATCCGCGACATCGACACGCCGGAAAACCTGCGGGGCAAACACACGCAAACGCAGCGCGTGAAAATCACTCTGCGGAATCTGCGCGAGAGCGATTTGAAATTGCCGCCCGAGCTTGAGAAATTGGAAATGGAAACCGGCGCGGATTTTTTGCGAATTTCCTTTGAGCGGAACGCCGGCGACCGGCTTTTAGGCGAGGCGATTTCCCTTTTGAACGAAAAAGGCGCGCGTATTCTGGACGTGGAAACCGAAAAACCGACGCTTCTGGACGTTCTGGAAAGCTACGAATGAATTACAAAATTTTTCCGCTCGGCGAAAACGCTCTGACGATTGATTTCGGCAACGAAATCTCGCTCGCGCTCAACAATAAAGTTTTGCGGCTCGCCGCTTTTCTCGATGAAAACAAGTTCGCGGGCTTCGGCGAAATCGTTCCGGCTTACAGCTCGCTCACGGTTTTCTTCGATGTCTTCGCGGTCAGAAAAAATTTCCCCGAATTTCCGACGGCTTTTGCGGCAGTCCGCGCTTTTCTGGAAAACGCGCTTGAAAATTCGGGCGAAATCGAATTTGCCGCGTCGCGATTGATAGAAATTCCCGTCAGCTTTGCCGAAAGTTCAGCGCCGGATTTGGAGTTTGTCGCGGCGGAAAATAACCTGTCGCGCGGAAAGGTCATAGAGATTTTTCTTTCGAAAACCTACCGCGTTTTCATGCTCGGTTTTCTGCCCGGCTTTGCCTATCTGGGCGAGACGGACGAGCGCATCGCCGCGCCGCGAAAACCCGTGCCGCGCCTGAAAGTGCCGAAAGGAAGCGTCGGAATCGCGGAGCGGCAAACCGGAATTTACCCGTTTGAATCGCCGGGCGGCTGGCAGATTATCGGCAAA
>DATHBC010000427.1:0-4197 GCA_035296345.1 Pyrinomonadaceae bacterium
GACATCTTTCCCGGCAATATTGGCGCGCCAATGAGTGTGAGCGTCGCCTTCCTGCCGAACCGATTCGACGCCTTCCATAAACTGAGGAAATTCCTCGAATTGCGTCCATTGATTGTAAGCCGTGCTGACCGGCACATTTACAATGATTGATTTTTCAACAGTATTCATTTGAAATTCTCCTTCCCTGGTTATTGATTTTAAATCATCTGAAACTCAGCCAATCTCATTCGGGTCTTATGCGTATCATAAGTATGAGTTATAGGCGGAGATTTATCTAGTATACCTTTTATTCGATTCGGAGGAAGAATCGGATTCAGTTTTTTAACCGGTTCGGACGCTTTTTGAGAGACTGAAATTAAATCCGAAAGTTGATGTTCTTTAATGCCCGGATGAAAAGCGGTATTCTCGGTAATTCGTATTGCCGAATTTAGTTTTTCTTCGATTGCTCCGACCTTTTGCAGAAAAATCTCAGGAGCTGCCATTTGCATTCGGAAGCAGATTTTGAAAACGGTGAATTTCCTGAGCGAGTTCAGTTTTATGTTTTTCATTAGACCCTGTAACCCGCCGACCGGCAAATATAGTTGCCGCAACAAAGGAGCACAATTTTTATTATTTCAAGCGAACGGCTGACTTCCCGAGAAGACTGCAAAAGCCGCAGACCTCAAAAACAGGCTCTTTAAATTGTTTTAATTCAATTATCAGACAAGTTTATCTATTTAATTTAATCTGCTATATTACCAACCGCGCAAGCTTCGGGCGCTTTTACTCTTTTCCTAAAATTTATGATTACAGGCGAATTAAAATCGAAAGTCGACAGCGTTTGGAATGCCTTTGCGACGGGCGGAATTGCCAACCCGTTGGAAGTTATCGAACAAATCACTTACCTGCTTTTTATCAAACGGCTCGATGATTTACACACGGCGAAAGAAAGGAAAGCCGGCATTTTGAATAAACCGATTGAAAATCCGCTCTTTACCGAAGAAGAAAAGGATTTGCGCTGGTCGAAGTTTAAGCATGCTCCGCCTCAGGAAATGTTTGAAACGGTAGATAAAAAGGTTTTCCCGTTTATCAAGACCTTTCGCGGGCAAGAGACGACTTATTCGGAATTTATGCAGAATGCGCGGCTTTCGATTCCGACCGCCGGGCTGCTCGCAAAGGTCGTGGATTTGATTGATAAAATCCCGATGCATGACCGCGATACGAAGGGCGACGTTTACGAATATATGCTCGGAAAAATCGCGCAAGCCGGGCGCAACGGGCAATTTCGCACGCCGCGGCATATTATCGGGATGATGGTTGAAATGCTCGCGCCGAAGCCGACTGATATTGTTTGCGACCCGGCTTGCGGAACGGCTGGCTTTCTCGTCGCCGCGAATGAATATCTTTTGGAGAATCACGGCAGAGAGATTTTTTCGGATGATAATTTGAAGAAACATTTTTACAACGGGCTTTTTAACGGTTTTGATTTCGATAATACGATGCTGCGAATCGGCGCGATGAATATGATGCTTCACGGCATCGAGAACCCGAACATCCGTTATCGCGATTCGCTGGCGGAAAAATTCGCCGCCGACGAAGAGATGTACTCGGTTATTCTGGCAAATCCGCCGTTTAAGGGTTCGCTCGATTATGAAAGCACGGCGAAAGACCTTTTGCGGACGGTCAAAACCCGAAAGACCGAGCTGCTTTTTATCGCTTTGTTTCTGCGGCTTTTGAAAACGGGCGGGCGCGCCGCCGTGATTGTTCCGGACGGCGTTTTGTTCGGTTCTTCGACCGCGCATCTGACTTTGCGTAAAACATTGGTCGAAAGTCAAAAACTGGATGCGGTCGTTTCGATGCCGTCGGGCGTTTTCAAGCCTTACGCCGGAGTTTCGACCGCCGCTCTGATTTTCACGAAAACCAATTCGGGCGGAACGGAAAACGTCTGGTTTTACGATATGCAGGCGGACGGTTTTTCACTGGACGACAAGCGCGCCAAACTCGACGGCGCGAAACACGAAAACAACAACATTCCCGACATTCTCGCCCGCTGGCGCAATCCGGCAAATGAAGCCGAAAGGACGCGAACCGAGCAATCTTTCCTTGTGCCGAAAACCGAGATTGCCGCCAACGGTTACGATTTGAGCATCAACCGCTACAAGGAAATAGTTTACGAAGAAATAAACCACGATTCGCCGAAAGTGATTCTGGAAGAATTGAATAAACTGGAAACCGAAATTCAAGCCGATTTGAAAGCATTGGAGGCGATGATTGCATGAATTATCAAACTGTAAAACTTGGTGATATTTGTGACTTAGTAAATGGTTACGCTTTCAAATCAGAAGATTATATCGAAACCTCTAGCACTCTTAATTGTCGCATGAGCAATATTAGACCAGGAGGTAAGTTTGATATTGACTATAGCCCTAAATTTCTGCCAGATGATTTTGCAGATAAACACAGGCAATTTTTACTTAAAGATGGCGATATAGTGATTGCAATGACGGATCTTGCCAGCTCTCCCAAAATTCTTGGAGTGCCGACCATTGTTGAAACGAAAGGGAGAAACATTCTTCTCAATCAACGCGTTGGCAAACTGGTTATTCGAGATAAAAATAAAGTCCATTTCCCCTATTTGAAGCTAGTGTTAAATTATCCAAAAACTAGAGCGGTGTATGAGAAATTTGCTGGTGGTGGACTACAAATTAACTTAGGTAAAGCTGACTTACTGAGTGTCCAAATCCCGCTTCCGCCATTAGCCGAACAAAAGCGGATTGCGGAAATTTTAGATAAAGCGGATGCTCTGCGGGAAAAACGCCGTCTCGCTTTGCAAAAACTCGACACGCTTTTGCAATCGGTTTTCCTTGAGATGTTCGGTGATCCGGTGAAAAATCCTATGCGGTTTGAAAAGAAGCCATTAAAACAATGCGCAGATTTATTAACAGGATTTGCATTTAAAAGCGCGAATTATCTTTTTGAGAATCACCACATAAAATTATGTAGAGGGGCGAACATTTCACCGAACAAAATTGATTGGAGCGATGTGGTTTACTGGGATAGTGAAAACACGATAGGCTTGGAACGCTTTTTTCTCGAAAAAGACGACATTGTAATTGCAATGGATCGTCCCTGGATTTCGACAGGCTTTAAAATAGCACAGATTAGTGAAAAGGATTTACCTGCTTTATTAGTTCAGCGGGTAACTAGGGTGCGAGCAAAAGGTTATTTATCTAACGATTATTTAATTCAGCTTCTGAAACACAGTGCATTTACAAAACACTGCAAACCAACTGAAACAACTGTTCCACATATATCGCCATTAGAAATTAGTAGTTTTGAAATTCCAATACCTTCACAAAAATCAATTGAAAGTTTTACAAATATCTCAAAAAGAATTAAATGTGATTTGAAGATTCAAGAGAAAAGTCTTCAACTAAATGAAAACCTTTTCCAATCGCTTCAGCAAAAAGCATTTAAAGGCGAGCTTTTTAACAGCGATTCAGCAGACGAATTAAAGGATGAGAAAAAAGTATGGCAACAAACTTCACTTTTCTGAAAGACGAATGGCGGGAAGTTTATGATTCCGCCGTCAAAGCCGAAAGCAATGTGGCGGGCGACCCGCGAACGGCTTGTTTTTATGCCCGCCGCACGCTGGAAATCGCGGTTGACTGGATGTATCAGTTTGACGAATATCTCACGCCGCCGATGGATACGTCGCTTTACGGTTTGACGGCGGGAGAAAGCTTCCGGGAAAATATGCCGCATCCGGTTTATTTGAAAGTCGGGTTTGTCCGCCGCGCCGGCAATAAAGCCGTTCACGAAAAAGGCGATGTCCGGGAGCGCGAGGCTTTGCAGGTCGTCGGCGAATTGTTTCATTTTCTTTACTGGTTTGCCCGAAGCTACACGCAGGGCGACGCGCGGGCATTCGACGGCATTCAGTTCGATAAAAATCTGATTCCGCGAAATCAGATTTCCGTTTCGGCGAAATCCTATGCCGAATTAAAACAACTTGCCGCGGAATACGAGCGGCAAAAGGCGGAAGCGGAAAACCGGCAAAAAGAGCTTTTAGCCGCGCCGACGATTGACGAAGAACTCGAATCCTTACGAAAACAAATCGCGAAGGCAAAAGAAGCGAATCAAAAATATCCCGATTCTCACGACTATTCCGAAGCCGACACGCGCAGGCACATTATTGATTTAATGCTCACTGAAGCCGGT
>DATHBC010000428.1:0-4005 GCA_035296345.1 Pyrinomonadaceae bacterium
GGAAACGACGGCAATCACAACGGGCAAAACAAACAGCAGAACACCTCGAACACGACCGGAAACCAGGAAAATCAGGGCGCGCATCGCGGCAATCAAGGCGCGCCGCAGCAATCGAACCAAACGGAAGCCGGCGACGGCGGCAGAAGCAGTGCAGGAAACGGCAGTGCAAACGCATACGGTCGCGCCGAAGGTCACGCGCCGAATAATGGCAGCGATAACAAGAATTACAACAACAATAACGGCAACGGGAACGGCAACAACGGCGGAAATTCGTTAAACATCAACATTGATTTTTCGGCAAATACGCAAACCGGCAGAAATAATCAGACCGGAAACAATAATCAAACCGGAAATAATCAGACCGGAAACGATAACCAGACCGGAGTCGGTCTGCGCGCCTCGCTGAACGGTCGGGCAGACAACAATTCGGCGCAAGCGGGCGGCAGCGGTAACGGCAATCATTACGGGCAGTTAAAACATTCGACGCAAGGTCACAGCAATAATCATCCGGCGCAAGGCAATATAAATTATTCAGCCTCGTCGAATACGCAACGACAGTCGACAACTCTGGATTTAAACCTGTCGCTGAATTTGAACAGGAACGGCGGCGGCAACAACGGCAATCACGACGGAATCGTGCGCGGCGTTTTGAATCAGGTCTTGCGGCAGAACGATATTTACGTGAACCGGGACGCGATTCGGCATTTCGTTAACGAGAATGTCGCCAAATCCGGAAACGGTCGCGGCAACGCTTACGGCAGCAAGCATAACGTTTCGATTCCGCCGGAAATAACGCAGATTGTTCGCGCGATTCGCGCCCAGACGGCGAATGTTTTGAACAATCCGCAGCTAAATTTCAACGGGAACGTTCGCGTCACGATTCAAAATTCGCATGAGCTGGCAAATCTGATTCAGAACAGCAAAAACGTCCTGCGGCAAAATTTCGGCGCGAAACCGTTTATCAACCTGAATTTGCAGGCGCGGATGTTTATCGCCGCCGAATTGATTCTGAAACACCTGTCGAAATCGCAGGCGAACGCTTTGCTGGCGAATCACTCGACGAAACAGATTTTAAACGGGCTGCTGCTGGCGCGCGGGTTTGCGATTACGGCTGACAGGTTTTCCGCGCGTCACGATATTTTCTCGGCGAAAAAATTCCCGCTTCCCTACAACGTTCCGCCGGTCGTCATCCGGAACCTCGGAAACGCGGTCAAAGCGTTGATTGTCGAGGCGCGGCTCGCGCAGACGCCGAAGGATTTGGAAGCCTCCGTCGAGAAATTCCTGCGCAGCGCGGGCGGAAAAAATAATCTCGACGCGCTGGCGAGCGCGGTGAAATTAGCCGAATATTTCGGCTTGCGGGGAAACGCCGTGGGCGATGCGCCGGAAAAAATCGCCGAGCTGGTGAAATTCCTGATTCTCGCCGGAGATAAAGCCCTGCAATCGGTCGCCGACGCTTTCGACGCGGCGGAAGCCGAGTTGTTAATGCGGCATAATTCCGCCAACACGATTGCTGAAGGCGCGGAGCTTGAGCGAAATTACGGGGCAATCCGGAGCGGCGCGGGCAGCGCCGAAGCGGAGAGCGCACTGCGGCGGCAGTTGGAATTCAACCCGTTTTTTCAGAACGAGCGCGCCGTCTCCGCGTTCGATAATCCGGGCGAAGCCAGCCGCGCCCGCGAGGAATTCGCCAATCGCTTTCAGCATGAAATCGAGCAATGGCTCGAAAGCGGCAACCACCGGTTCGTCAAAGACATCGAGCTGGAAAAACCAATCGGCATCGTCGTCGAGCGCGGAACGAGCGGATTTTTTACCGCTGACAAGGCGCGGTTCGTCCTCGTCCGCGACGGCTCGGTGCAGGGCTGGCATTTCCTGAAATCATTTCTGGTAAAATAACTGCGCGGTGGAAAATTATTCATTCCGGTTTCCGGATTTATACCAGTTTTTCGGCGGATATTTCTATCAGGGCTGGACGACCGGCTACAAATGGGAAGGAACGAGCGCGAATTTCGCGGCTGTCGTCCGTCATTTTAAAGCCGTCAACCCGCCGCAGACGGTTTCCCGCGTTCAGGAACAATTGCGGCAACTGCTCGATTCGGGACTTTCCGAAGAGGATTTGAACGACGCTCTGAGCGCGCTCGGCAGCAATTTCTATCCGCCCGCCGAAAATTTAAATCACCGCCAATGGCTGGAAAGAATCATCGAAATCCTCAGGGAAACATCGACCAAACCGCGCGTTCTGCGCGAAATTCAATAGAAAACTCTCTTCAATTACTGATTTTTCAGCTTCGTAAATTCAATTTACTTCCCGGAAAATTTGATTCTCGTCAAAGCGTATTGAGTTTTCTCGCAGGAAAATTCGATTTTCTTTAAGTTGAATCGAGTTTTCTGTAGAGTGAATCGAGTTTACTTTAAGTTAAATCGAGTTTTCTTTAAAGTAAATCGAGTTTTCTGTAGAGTAAATTCGATTTTCTTTAAGTTGAATCGAGTTTTCTTTAAGTTGAATCGAGTTTTCTTTAAAGGGAATAGAATTTTCCCGTAAGGAAATCAGGTTTTCGGGGAGAATATGTTTTATCGGCGGCATCGTTTCCAACTTGATTAACGGGGAGAAATCAAGTCGGCGGCGTCCAGAAGGGACTGTGCCGTGTGACTATGAGGCGAATCGGGCGCGCTGCCGATTATTTCCCTGAGCTCGTTTTCGGCTTCGTCGCGCTGACGTCCGAAAAGTAGTGCTTCGGCGTAATGAACGCGGGCATAAAGGCTGGAAGGCTGTGTTTGGAGGGCTTGCTGGCAGATTTTCTGCGCCGAAGCGAAATCGCCGCGTTGTAGGAAGACCGTGCCCAACCCGACCTGCGGGACTTCGGAATCGGGCAGAAATTCCATGACGCCGCGAAAAATCGCTTCCGCCTCGTCAAACCGCGAAGCTTCGCGCAGGATGTAGCCCGTTTCGAGCATCACGCGCAATTCTTCGTCGCTGACTGGAATTTCCTTAATTTTCATAAAAATTTAATGTTTAGCGAAGAAAAAGAAAGAAAATCGGCAGGCGCGCCGTGCCTTCCTCATGCAGTAGTAGTAGTGACATCTGATTTACCTTTAAAAACCAGCTCTGGCGCGCCTGCCGAAAATTATCAATCGCTGAAAGCCTTACGATTTAATGTTGTTGACCGCCGACATCTCGCTGTCGTGGCGCGTTTTCATCAAATTGGAAACGGTCGTAAACTCCTGCGACTGCATGCTGACGCGGTGCTGAACGCCGAGCAGCTGCATCGACTGCTGCTGCTGCT
This sequence comes from Pyrinomonadaceae bacterium, assembly GCA_035296345.1. GTDB lineage: Bacteria > Acidobacteriota > Blastocatellia > Pyrinomonadales > Pyrinomonadaceae > JALZHR01. Next base: position 3,279 of record DATHBC010000428.1, read on the forward strand.
GGTTCATCATGGAGTTTTGCTGGCGCTGCTGCAAAGCGGTCGAGAGCTGATTGTATCGCTGCATTTCCTCAAACTGGCGCTGCTGTTCCATCAACGCGCCGTAAGAGCCGTGTGCCGAGCCGCCGCCGCCGATGACGTTGCCGAGAACGCCGCCTAAGCCCGGGGCGACTAAATTCAGCGCGCCGCCGGCGATGCCGCCCAGAACTTTCATAAACTTGTTCGGTTCTTTCGACGGCTGCGGGCGCATCACGGTCGTTTCGGGATAAACCGTCGTCATCGGCGGAAGCTGTTGTCCGGTCGGCGTAACTAATGGGTCGTTGTATGCCATATTCAATTCACCTCTCCCAGAATTTTCAGGCTTTCCGGGTGACGCTTGTGCGAACAGGAAAGCTGAATATTTTTATTCTTATCCGTGTTATCGGCAGACTCTGTGAAATGTTTCCTGTTTTCCGGCGAATTTTACAAAAAATTTTCAACGCGAAAAAAACTATAGGGACAGGCGCGAGAACCGCCCCTGCAATTTCTGCGGCGGTTTTAACGCTTTCCCGAAATTTTTGTCCTATCGACGCATTTTTTGCAGCGATTGCAGAAAATCCAGCGTGACCTCGACGGCGCGAATCGCGCGCGCGGCGCGCGCGGCTTCGGCGCGGTCGCCGTAGCGGACGACGCGCTCCAGATTTTCTCTCGTGGCGCGCAGCCGCCCGCAAAATTCGTCCAGCCGGCGCGT
>DATHBC010000429.1:0-7382 GCA_035296345.1 Pyrinomonadaceae bacterium
TGTCGTAAATCTTAACCTTCCGGCTGTGTTTGATGTCGTCTATATAGCCGAATATTTGCTTGATGTCTTCGGGCAGCGCGAGCATCGTCACGAGGTTGCCGATTACTTCTTTGGCGGCGTAACCGTAGAGCTTTTCCGCCGCTTTGTTCCAACTGGTGATTTCGCCTTTGAAATTGACGGTGACGACTGAATCTTCCGACGATTCGACAATCGCGGCGAGAAAAAATTTCGCGTCTTCCAGTTTCTTCTGCTCGGTCAAATCGCGCATTATCTTGACGTAGCCGGTAATGTTCCCGTCGCCGTCGCGCAGCGGCATTGTCAAGCCGGAGCCGAAAAAGCGCGACTTGTCCCGGCGCAGATGCCATCGCTCGTTGGCGGCGCGCCCTTTGTTTAAAGCGTTTTCGGCTTCGCGCCCGGGCGCGCCGCGCTTCCGGTCTTCGGGCACGAACAGAATATCGCCGGATTCGCCGATTATTTCCTTTTCCGCGTAGCCGAAGACCGTTTCCGCGCCGGCGTTCCAGAGCGTCACGCGGCGGTCTAAATCGAGCGTGAAAATCGCGTAATCCTTTGCGCTTTCCAGAATCGTCCGCAGGCGTTCTTCGGATTGATTCAGCGCGCTCTCGGCGCGTTTGCGCGCGGTGATGTCGAGAAAATTCAGGACGACGCCTTCGATGCGGTCGTCCAGCGTGCGATACGGCAGAATGCGCGTCAGATAGGTGCTGCCGCTCGCGTCGCGGATTTCGCGCTCGACCGGCGCGAGGCTGCGCAGAACTTCGGCGGCGTCCTGCGCCAAATCTTCGTAACGGAGCTTGTGCGTGAAATGTTCGAGCGGGCGACCGATGTCCGCCGGCGAGATATTGAAAATCTTTTCGACGGGCGGCGTCAGCCGCTGGATGCGAAACCGGCGGTCGAGAAAAATCGTGGCGATATTGGTCGAAGCCATCAGGTTCTGCAAGTCGGAATAAGCGCGAATCGTCTCGTCAATCTTTTCCTTGTGCTCGTGGTTGACCGTGGTCAGCTCCTCGTTGACCGACTGCAATTCTTCCTTGCTGGTTTCCAGTTCTTCGCTCGTCGAGCGCAGCTCCTCGTTAATTGCCTGCAATTCCTCGTTCGACGCTTTCAGTTCTTCAATCGCGACCTCGTGCTGCTCGATGGTCGCGCGCAGGGTTTCCTTCATCCGCTTCAGCTCGTCTTCGAGCCGCTCGACGACCGCTTCGCTCGCCTCGTCCTTGCTAAATTGGCGAGCCGGTTTTTCCTCTTCCGCTTTCTCAGGCAGCAGGAGCTTGTTATTTTCGTCGAAAATAACAAGCAAAAAATCCGATGTCGCGCCGTCCGTCTCGACCGGGCGAACGATTAGCGTGACGCGCGTTTCCTCGTCGCCGAGGCGGACGCGGATGTTTCTAAAATGGGCGGCTTTGCGTTCGTGCCGGGCGGAGAAAAGCGCGGCGCGCAAATCGGGCAGAAGGTCTGCATTGACCAGCTTGAGCAGGTTGTTCGACGGCTCGCCGCCCTTAAAGCGCAGAAAGCGCCCCGCGCCCTCGCTCAGATACTGTATGTCGAAATCCTGATCGACCAGCACCGACGGCGGCGCGATAGATTCGAGCAGCTTGTAGTTAAGCTCGTCGAGCAGAGAGCTTCTTTCGCGGCGTCTGCCGGAGACGCTCGGCAGCCTGACTTCCCAGCGACCGGCGAGCGGCATTTGCGGCGGCGCGAAGTTATGCGGCAGATTCCCGGGACGGCGCGTATAAATGCGTTGTTTTTTATCGACGGGCGCGAAAATCTTCGCCGCCGAATCGGCTGACTCGGAGCTACCCAGAAAGAGATAGCCCCGGATGCCGAGCGCGTAATGAAAAATCTCCATCACGCGCTCCTGCGTCTCGCGGTTGAGATAAATCAAAAGATTGCGGCACACAATCAAATCCAGACGCGAAAACGGCGGGTCGCGCAAAACGTTGTGCGGCGCAAACAGAACCGTCTCGCGCAATTCTTTCCTGACGCGGTAATACTTGCCTTCCTTAATGAAAAAGCGGCTCAGGCGTTCGGGCGTGACGTCCGCCTCGATTGACTGCGGGTAACGATGCTCGCGCGCCTCGGCAATCGCGTCCTCGTCGACGTCGGTCGCAAAAACCTGAATCTTCGGCGGGTCGTTAAGGGTATGGGCGTATTCGCTCAGAAGCATCGCCAGCGAATACGCTTCCTCGCCCGAAGCGCAGCCGCACGACCAGACGCGAACGGTTTCTTGAGCCGTTTTCCCGCCGAAAAGATTCGGAACGACTTCGCGCTCCAAAACCGCCCAAGCGTCCTTGTCGCGAAAGAAATTCGTGACGTTGATGAGCAGGTTTTTCACCAGCGAATGAATCTCGTCCGGGTTTTCGCGCAAAAAATCTAGGTAAGCCGGAATGTCCGGCAAATCGTGAATCTGCAAATGCCGGGCGATGCGCCGGACGAGCGTCGGCGTTTTGTAGTTGGAAAAATCGTGCCCGGTGCGGACGCGCAGCGCGGTTAAAATCTCGCGCAGAGATTCGTCAGCCTGAATTTTTCCGGCGATTTTCCCGTCGCCGTCGTCGCTCGTCAGATAAAGCCTCTCGGAGCTGTCGCGAAGCTGTATCAGGCGTTCGGGCATCTGCCTGACCGGCAGAACCCAGTCGACCAGATGCGTCGCAATCGCGCTGCGAGGCATCGAATCGTATTCGGCGTCTTCGGGCGTCTGGACGATGGCGAAACCGTCGGCTTCCTTGACGGCTTTCAGTCCCAGAGTGCCGTCCGTTCCGGTTCCGCTTAAAACGACGCAGACGGCGTTTTTCTCGTAGGCTGAGGCGAGCGTGCGGAAAAATATATCAATCGCCACGCGCTCGCCGCGCTCGCCCGTCAACTGCTCGCAGCGGACGACGCCGTCGACCAGTTCGAGCTGCGCGTTCGGCGGAATGACGTAAACGTTATCCGGCTCGACCCGGTGCGTTTCGGTGACGAGCGTGACGGGCATCTGCGTGTGCGTCCGGATGATTTCCGCCAGCTTCGATTCGTGCGCGGGCGAAAGATGCAGAATGACGACAAACGCCATCCCGCTGTTCGGCGGCATCGTCGCGAAAAATTCCTGCAAAGCCTTAACGCCGCCTGCGGACGCGCCCAGCCCGACCAGGAGAAAATCTTTTTTGCCGGGCGAGGATTTCTCCGGCGCTTTCCGCTGCTGCGGCGCTGATTTTGAGGGTGTCTTCTTTTCCATTAAACGTTATTCGCCTTTCGCCGTCTGACTGTTTCCGTCGCCCGCCTGCTCGCGGATGCCGTCGCTGCTCAGACGCTCGTGTTCAAAGACCGCGCCGCGGACGATGTTTCCGCGCTCGCCGGCTTCGAGCGCCTTTTTATAATACAAAGCCGCCAAATCAATCTGATTGTTATTGCTGTAATGGTCGCCCATGTGATTGAGCAGCATCTCGCTTTCCTCGATGCACCGAATCGCGCTCCACAAGCTTTCCTCGATGCTTTCGGTGACGGTCGTCAAAAGCGTGTCGGACGAAAAAGCGTGCCCGGTGTGACAGCGAAAACGCGGGCGATTTCCGTCGGTCAGGCTAAACAAAACGCCGTGACAATCGGGGCAGGTAAACGGCGACAACGCGCCGAATTTCATCAGCTCTATCTTCGTTTTGTCCTCAACCGCCGTGCGAATCTCGAATTCGGTTTGTTTAGCGTTCTCATTCATAACTATCTGCCCGGAAGCTTTCGTCAAAGGCTCGCGGCTTAAGCGAACGAGTAAATCAGCCATCTCCGCAACGGGCGCGACGTGGTCGACCTCGACCTCGCGCATCGCGCTGCGCGGCATCGAGGGCATTTCCGCGTCCAAAGGGTCCTGCACGACCGCCACGCCGCCGTGATGCTTTATCGTCCACAAGCCGGAAGTGCCGTCGTCGAGCGCGCCCGACAAAATCACGCCGATAACCCGCGAGCCGTAAGCATAAGCCGCCGAGCGAAAAAGCGGGTCGACCGCCGGGCGAAAACGATTTTCCTTCGGTCCGCGCGTGACGCGGACGCGGCTGTTTTCGAGTATCAAATGGCGGTCGGGCGGCGCGACGTAAATCCGGCTCGGCTCAATCTTTTCGCCGTCGACGGCGTTTGTCGCCGGCAGGCGTCCGGCGTGCGCCAGAACCTGCGGCAAAATCCCGGTCACGTCCGGCGACATATGCCAGACGACGAAAATCGAAGCCGGTAAATCCTGCGGCAAACCTTTAACCAGATTTTTCAAAGCTTCGAAGCCGCCCGCCGACGCGCCGATGACGATGATGTTTCGTGTTTCCATTTATGAATTTACTAACGAATTTACCTTCTACCTTATCATATTCCGGCTGATAAATATTCATTTTTCAGTTCGACGGATTACCTTCGCGGAGCGGGCGGAAAATGCGGCGAGATATGGCGAAAGCGCGGGCGGAAGCAGAGTTTTCCGCAGCGGTTTCGGACATTTATCCGGCGATTTTACATTAAACGGCGGCAAAGCTATGATTTTCTCGCGGTAGAAACAAAATGGATAAACGCGAACTTCTGGAAAAAACGCTCGACAGCGAGCTTTTGCGCTTTCTCGGCGTCCGGGCGGAATCGGTCGAAGCCGAGCGGGTCGTGCTTTCGATGCAGGTCACGCCGCGCGTGCATCAATACATCGGCATTATGAACGGCGGCGTCTCGCTCGTCCTGGCGGAAACCGCCGCGTCAATCGGCGCGGTCATGCGCAGCGATTTGTCGCGCGTTGCGCCGGTCGGCATCGAGATAAACGCCAATCACCTGCGCGCCGTCGCGAAGGGAAAAGTGACGGTCGAGGCAAATTCGGTGTATCATGGAAAGACGATAAGCGTCTGGCAGATTGAAATTAAGGATGAACGGCAGCGTCTGGTCTGCGTTTCGCGCTGCACGATTGCGCTGCGAAAGGGCGGCGCTGATTTGATTGATAAAACGAAATGAGTGTAGCTCCAAATTTAATCGGTTTTGAAAATCTCCCGCAGACGATTCCGCATTACATTCTGGAATCTCTGCGCCGCAACCGGAAGCCCGACGCGCTGAGTCACAAGATTCAGAACGCGTGGCAGCGGATTTCCGGCGACGAGGTCATCGAAAGAATCCGTCACCTGACGCTCGGACTTCAGGATTTGGGCATCCGGGCGGGCGACCGCGTGGCGATTATCTCGGAAAATCGACCGGAATGGTCGCTGACCGATTTGGCGATTTTAAGTTTAAAAGCCGTCAACGTCCCGATTTACACGACGCAAGCCGTCGAGCAAATCCGTTATATTCTGGAAAACTCCGGCGCGCGCGTCCTGTTCGTCTCCGGCAAAAAAATCTTCAACCACGCCCGCAGCGCGCTCGAAGGCGTCGAGCAGCTGGAAAAGGTCGTCTTTTTCGACGAAGACGCCGTGCCGTCCGCCGAAGACAAATATCTGAGCCTCTCGACGCTGGAAAAACGCGGCGAGCAGCTCGATAAAATCGACGAAAAAACTTTCGACCGGCTTTTGGGCGAGCTCGACGCCAAAGATTTGGCGACGATTATCTACACTTCCGGCACGACGGGCGAGCCGAAAGGCGTGATGCTCACGCACGAAAATTTCACTTCGAATATAATGACCGTTTCCAGGGGCTTGCCGATTCGCAGCGACGACCGCTCGCTCGCCGTTCTGCCCCTGTCGCATATTTTCGAGCGCTGCGTTTTCTACGTGCTCTGCTCGAACGGCGTCGCGATTCATTATTGCGCCGCGTTCGACCAGCTTGCCGGAATGCTGCCGGAAGTGCGCCCGACCGTGATGACCGCCGTGCCGCGCCTGTTCGAGCAGGTTTATCACAAGATTGTCAAAAAAGGAATGTCGGCGGGCGGCTGGAAAACCAAACTTTTTCGCTGGGCTTTGCAGGTCGGGCAGGATTACTGGGCGGCGAAGGAAGAACAAAAAAGCGTCCCGGCTGCGCTGGCGGCGAAACACGCGATTGCGAGCCGTCTGGTTTTCTCGAAATGGCGCGAAGGCGTCGGCGGCGCGATTCGATTTTTCGTTTCCGGCGGCGCGCCGCTCTCGAAAAAGCTTTCGTACGCTTTCTGGGCGGCGGGCATCCCGATTTTGCAGGGCTACGGCATGACGGAAGCCTGCGTCGTTTCGGCAAATCGACCGGAAGACAACAAAACCGGCTCAATCGGCACGCCGTTTGAAGACATCGAGATAAAAATCGCCGAGAAGGACGGCGAGATTCTGATTCGCGGCAGAAATGTCATGCGGGGCTATTACAACAACCCGGAAGAAACCGCCAGGGCGCTCGACGACGACGGCTGGTATCACACGGGCGACGTCGGCTACGAAGACCGGGACGGACATTTTTATGTCACCGACCGCCTGAAGGATTTGTTCAAGCTGTCGAACGGAAAATACGTCGCGCCTTTGCAGGTCGAAAGTCTTCTGAAACAATCGCCGCTCGTCTCGCAGGCGGTCGCCGTCGGCTCGGGCAGAAAACAGGTCGGCGCGCTGATTGTGCCGGATTGGGACACCTTGAAGCAAACTCTGGAAGCCGAAGGAATTTCCGCCAATGGAACGAAAGAAGAGCTTTGCGAAAACCCGCACGTCGTCAAGCGCGTGCAGAAGGACGCCGTCGAATTCACGCGCGAGATGAACGATTACGAGCGCGTCAAGCGCGTTCGCCTTTTGCCGCGCGAATTTTCCATCGATAAAGGCGAAATGACGCCGACCCTGAAAATCAAGCGCAGCGTGATTGACGAAAAATACGAAGAAGCCATTGACGAAATCTGCGGCAGTTAGGAAATCACGCAAGCCAAAGAAAAAGGGAAGTACGAAATTATCGTATTTCCCCCTTTCCCGTTTCCTTAATTTCCCTGACTAATTTCCTAGCCTGAAACCTGTTCGTTTTCGTTCAAAAGCTTATTGAGCAGCAAATTGTCTTCGTACTTTTTTTTTAGAAGCGCCTCAGCCAGTTCATAAAGCGCGTGCGGGATTTCGCCGACCGCCGTGTTGCAGTCGTCTGCCGCCGCGACCGGATAATCGGCGTAAAGCTCAACTTCGGCTTCGCAAAATTCGCAGTCGATTGTGTGCCGCTGAATGTCTATCTGGTCGCGCGGCGCGAGCTCGCCGTTTTGATAGGCGAGTAATTCCTGCGATGAAGGACACTGCGTGCTTTTCCGAAAATTGACCATTCTTCTTAATGAAAACATAAAAGATTCTTTAACTCAAATTTTTCCCGAATGCCGGCACGAGAAAACTGCCGGAAGACTTTGCATGATACAAAAAAAGTAAATCTACAATGCCTCGCTCGTTCCAAAACTTCTGCAAGTAATCGAAACTTTTTTTATTAGAATTTTTCGCGCCGCTCGAAAAACTGACGCTAAACCTTAGAAAGTAGTAATCTTA
>DATHBC010000430.1:0-3264 GCA_035296345.1 Pyrinomonadaceae bacterium
CGCGCGAAAAGACCTTTCCCGGTAATTGCCCTTCTGCGCGCGTTCGAGCGCCGCGCTGCTCGCGTCCGAGGCGAAAATCTCGATGTCGGCGCGTTCAAACCAGCCGTTTTCGTTCAGCCGCATGGCAATCGTCAGAGGCTCTTCGCCGGTCGCGCAAGCCGCGCTCCAGATACGCACCGGCGCGCGCGGATTTTGCGAAACGAGCTGCGGCAAAACGTCTTCCGCCAGACCGTGAATCTGGTCCATCTCGCGCCAGAAATATGTTTCCTGCACGGTCAGCGCGTCGACGACGTTTCGCCATTCGACGGCGGATGCGGCGTCGTATTTGAGCAAATAAAAATAATCGAGAAACGAATCGAAACCGCGCTCGGTGACCAGCGGAGCGAGCTTGTCGGCGAGCAGATTGATTTTTGCGTCGTCGAAAAAAAGACCGACGCGCTCGTGAATCAAATCGCGTAGAAGCGTTTCCGCGCCTCGGCGCACACCTGAAATATCCGGATTAAATCCCATGCTCGATTATGCTTTCAGCTCGTTTAAAACTTCCCTTGCCGCCGCGCGCACCTGCTGCGCCGAATCCTTTTCCGCCAATTCAATCAAAAGCGAGCGGCTCGCCGCGGCGTCCTGCAAAACGCCCAGCGCGCGAACCGCAAAATATCGCACCCAGGCATCGGCGTCGCTTAACGCCGCGCGCAGAGCGGCGACGGATTCCTCGCTTTCAACCTGCGCCAGAGCCTTCGCCGCCGTTTCTCTTTCGCGCGGCAAGCCCTGTTTCAGAATACGAATCAGCGTCGAAACGGCGCGCTCGTCCTCAATGAAAGGCAGTTGTTCGATTGCCGCCCGGCGCACGCGCTCGTCGGCGTCTTCGCAGCACTGAAAAACCGCCTGCTCGCAGCCTTTCGCGCCGAAATAACCGACCACCCGAATTGCCGCCTCGCGAATACCGGAGTCCGTATCAGCCAGCAAATCGCCCAGGCGTGAAAGCGTTTCGGGATGCGCCAGCGATTTTAATGCGCCGACGGCGGCTTGCCGGGCAGCCGCATCGCCGGTTTCCAGCAAATCAATCAGCGGCTCAAACGCCCGCTCGCTTTTTAATTCTCCGAGCGCGCGCGCGGCAGTCAGGCAAACTTCGGCGTCATCCGCCCGGAGCTTTTCAATCAATAAATCGACGGCGGCTTCGCCCTGCCGCGCGAGCGCGCGAGCGGCTTCATCGCGCACGTTTTCATTTTCAATCAACTCCGCCAGCTTTTCTCTGATTTGTTCATCGTCAAACCAGCCGCCGATGCGGACGAGCGCCTTTAAATCGGTTTCATTGGAATTATTCAGCGCTTTGAGCAGATTGGATTTTCCGCCTTCATCGATTGACTTTCGCGCCCGTTCGACGATGCTTTCGCTTTTTGCGGCGTCGTCTCTGAAACGGTGAAACAGCGCGGCGAGCGCGGCTGCGACGGCAATCGCCGAAAATTTATCTTCGTTTAATAAACTAATCAGCGGCGCGACGATTTCCTCGTTTCCAATCGCGCCGAGCGTTTGAATTGCGGCTTCGCGCAGAAAGTCGTCGCCTAAAAGCGGAAGCACGCGCGGCGCGGCTGTTTCGTCGACGGTTTGCCTGAGAGCGTCGAGCGCGGCGAACGACAAAAAGAAATCGCGCGTTTCGGCAATTTTCAAAAGCGGCTCGACGGCTTCGCCCGCTTTTAATTTTCCGAGAGCTTCGATGGCGTGATAACGAACATTGGCGTTTTCATCTTCAAGCGCGGCGAGCAGGGCGGGAATAGCCTGCGCATCTTTCTGCTCGCCGAGCGTTAAAGCGGCTTGCATCCGCAAATCGGCGTCGTCGCCGCGCAGAAACTCGACGAGCGTTTCGGTCGTTTTCACGGAAGTCGCCCGCAAAACCTGCAACGCGCTGTTTAAAACGGCGAAATCAAAATGCCGCTGCTGCATCGCGCGCAACAGCGCGGCTATCGCTTCGGGCGCGGAGCGGCGCGATAAGCTTTCGACCAGCTCGCGGCGCACGCGCCAGTTTTTATCTCCGAGCGCCTCGATTATCGGCGCGGCGTTTTCTTCGACGAGATTTTCCGGCTGCTCCGAAATCTCCTTCGCCGCCCGCAAGCGCACCGTTTCATCGGAATTTTTAAGCTGCTCGGTTAATTCCGTTTCGCGCTCCATCCGCGCGGTAACGTCTTCAATCGTCACGATTAAGCCGCAAATCGTTTCGTTTTCCTTGAGCGGCGCAATCGTCACGCGCTGGCGCATTTCTTTAAAGCGTTTCGACGGGAATTGCGGCGGGCACGAAATTAAAAACCGGTGAAAAGCGGGAGCGAGAATTTCAACCGTTCCTTCTTCTAAAACGCGCGTGAACCGCGCCAGCAGCCCGCGCGTTTCCAGACCGGGAATCGTTTCGACGACCGCTTTGCCGCGCGCGCCGTCGGCTGAAATTCCGGTCATCTTTTCGAGCGCGGCGTCCCAGACCTGCACGATAAATTTCGTGTCGGTCGTAAAAATCCCGATTAAATTTTGCCGGTCGGAGTCAGAGTCCATTTAATTTATTCGTTCTGAGATGAGCCGTTACTGCCGCTGCCGCCGCTGCTGCCGGCGTCGCCGTCCCCGGCTGTTCTCTTATTTCTTCTCCCGCCTCGTTTTTCGCCGTTTTGAGACGCGGCGGCAGGCGGCGCAGTATCGCTTTCGCCTTTGTCAAAGCTGTTCATAGCGGACGAAAGCTCCTGCGCCAGGTCGAGCAAACCTGTGGTTTCGGTCAAAGTCGCCTGCACGCCCTGCGCGTTGCGCTCCGTTATCCGGCGCACGTCCGAGAGCATCAGCAAAATATTGTCGGCGCCCGTCGAATGTTCGAGATTGGCGCGCGTTATTAATTTGATTTGCCCGGCGACGTCGCCCGAAACGGAAGTCATTTCGCGCATCGCGCGGGTTTGCTCGTTTAAGGCTTTCGTCACCTGTTCAGACTGCTGGCGCATGCTGGCGGCGGCGGTCGAGATTTGCCTCGATGCCGTCGCCTGCTCGCGCATCGCTCTGGTCACGCCCGCAATCATCGTCGTCAAACGGTCTGCTTCTTTTGAAATCTGTCCGCTGGCGGTCGACTGTTCGGCGAGCGCGCGGGTCGTCGTCGCCGCTCCGCGCCGCATCGATTCCACCGCCTGAACAATCTGATTGGCGGCGACGGCTTGTTCGGACGCGGCTTTGCGAACCTGCCCGGCGACGTTCGTCGTGCTTTGCGCGGCTTTGATGATTTCCCGCGCGGCGCGCGCCTGCTCG
>DATHBC010000431.1:0-5344 GCA_035296345.1 Pyrinomonadaceae bacterium
GCTCGGAATTGAAAGTTTTGCTGGCGCACGGCGAGATTTCCCCGGAGATTGATTTGGCGTCGCTCGACGCTTATCTGACGTTCGGCTACGTGCCGGAAGAGTTCTGCATTTTCAAAGCCGCGCGAAAGCTTTTGCCCGGACATTTTCTGACGTTTAAAAACGGCGAAATCAAAACCGAGAAATACTGGGATTTCGATTACCGGAAAGTTTCCGAGGTCAAAACCGAAGCCGAATACATCGAAATTCTGCGCGAAAAAATTAAGGAAGCCGTCAAAATTCGCCTGATTTCCGAAGTTCCGCTCGGCGCGTTTTTGTCCGGCGGCGTCGATTCTTCGAGCGTCGTGGCGATGATGTCGCAGATTTCCAGCGCGCCCGTGAAAACTTTTTCCATCGGCTTTAACGAGGACAGCTTCAACGAATTGAAATTCGCGCGCCTGGCGGCGAAGCATTTCGACACCGAGCATCACGAATTTATCGTCACGCCGGATTTGGTCGAAACAATCGATGATTTGGTCTGGCATTTCGACGAGCCTTTTGCCGACTCGAGCGCGCTGCCGACGTTTATGGTTTCCAAGATGGCGCGCGAGTTTGTGACGGTAGTTTTGTCGGGCGACGGCGGCGACGAGCTTTTCGCCGGCTACACGCGCTACGTCGTCGACCGCAAACGCAGCGCAATGGCGAATCTGCCGCGATTCGTCAGAAAAAATCTGCGCGCGGTCAGCGAAAATTTGCCGCACGGCGCGAAGGGCAGAAATTATCTTTACAACGTTTCGCTCGACGCCCTCGACCGCTACATCGACAGCATCTCGCAATACAACGCGCTCCGGAAAAAATCGCTTTATTCAAAGGATTTGCAGGCGAAGCTCAACGGAAATTCGGGCGCGGGCGTTTATCGAAAAATCGCCGGGAGCGTCGCGACCGGAAACCCGATTGATAATTTGCTTTATCTCGACAGCAAGACTTATCTGCCGGGCGACATTCTGACGAAAGTCGACCGGATGAGCATGGCGGCGTCGCTCGAAGCGCGCGTGCCGCTGCTCGACCACGAATTGATTGAATTCGTCACGCAGCAGATTCCGGCAAATTTGAAAATGAAAGGTTTCGAGACGAAATACATTTTCAAAAAAGCTATGGAAGGCATCGTGCCGAGGGAAATTCTCTATCGCGAAAAACAGGGCTTCGGCGTGCCGATTGAAGAATGGATAAACAACGAGCTGCGCGCGCGGATTCATGAAACCCTGCTCGAACGCCGCACGCTGGAGCGCGGGTATTTTGAAAAATCCTATATCCTGACGCTTTTGGACGAGCACGCCAAACGCCGCCGCGACCACTCGCACGCGCTCTGGATTTTGTGGATGCTGGAGCTGTGGCATCGAAGGTTTCTGGATAAATGATTTTATTCGCGCTTTTTACGCTAAGAAAGCACGCCCGAATGTGCTTTAATGATGAAAAATGAGCAAAGGGCAAAACACATACCTGACCAAGCTGAAATCGAATCTGCCGTGGCTGTCGCGCTATCCCTTCGCGCGCGCCAAATCGATTTTGAGCCGAAATTTATTCGAGAAAAAGCACGTCGTTTTCGTCGTCGCCAATCATTTCGAGCCGAGCTGGAAAGCGAAAGGCTTTCACGACCTTGATGCGCAGCTTCGCCGTCTCGACGAATATCACAAAATGGCTCGCGCGACGGGCGAAGCCGTGCGGGACGCGGACGGCACGAAGTTTCGCCACACGAATTTTTACCCGGCTGAACAATACGACGCGCGCCTGCTGGAAAAAATGGCGGAGATGCAGGCGGAAGGCTTGGGCGACGTCGAAATTCACCTGCATCACGGCATCGAAAAGCCGGACACGCCGGAAAACCTGCGGAAATCTTTAATCGAGTTTCGCGATTGTTTAGCCGAAGAGCATCGTTGTCTGGCGCGTCTGGACGGCGCGGGCAAGCCGATGTACGCGTTCGTTCACGGCAATCTGGCGCTGGCTAACTCGTGCGGCGGAAAGTTTTGCGGCGTCGACGAGGAAATGCAGATTTTGCAGGAAACCGGCTGTTACGTCGATATGACTTTGCCGAGCGCGCCCGACGAAACGCAGGTTCCGGTTATCAATCAGATTTACGAATGCGGCTTGCCCCTGACGGAAAAAGCGCCGCATCGAAAAGCCGTGCCCGCCGCCGTTTATGGAAATCAGCCGCAATTGCCACTTATATTGCAGGGACCACTCGTTTTTAACTGGACGCGGCGCGTCAAAGGTTTTCTGCCCGTCCCGCGTCTCGACGACGGCGCGTTGACGTATAATCAGCCGATGGACGCGGCGCGGCTGAACCGCTGGCTTTCGGCAAACGTGACGGTCGAGGGAAAATCCGACTGGATTTTTATAAAGCTTTATTGCCACGGCTTTTTCGATTACGACCAAGCGGCTTGCATCGGCGAGGAGGCGCGCAGGTTTTTCGGCGAAACGGTGGAAAACGGCGAGCGAACCGGAAAATACAAAGTTCATTTCGCGACGGCGCGCGAGGCGTTCAATATGATTTTAGCGGCGATTGACGGCAAAAAGGGAACGCCGCACGATTTTCGCAATTACCGCCTGCGGGCGATAATGGACGAAAAGAAGATTTCAAATGTTGAAACGCATAAAAGCGAAGCAGTGTTTGTTTAGTGGCGAGCGGTAAACGGTAATTAGTGGTAAGTGGAAAACGGTAAGTGGTAAGTTGCAGATGCCGAATATCGAATTTTTATTTAAAACTCGAAATATGAACAAACGAACTTACCACTTACCACTTACCGTTTACCACTTTAAAAAACTTACCGTTTACCGCTTCAAAAAGTGATGGCGAATCCGCTCGATAAAATAAGAAAACTGAAAGGGCGCAGCCTGCGGGAAATCCGCGCGCGCGGCGGTCAGGCTTTGTCCGTTTACACCGAGCAAATCGGCTTGAGCGGAAAGCTGCCGACCGACGAGGAATTCGCGCAGCTCATCGACAAATCCTTTTTCGGCGGAAACGCGCCGAATGACCGCGAAATCTTTGCAGCCTTTTTCAAACACGGCAAAAACGCCTTTTTTCAATCTTTCGCGCAGAAGGAAAAAACTCTCGAAGCCTTCCGGAAAATCGGCGCGGAAAGCCGCGGCGCGATTATCGAGCAGGCGGAGCGAATGATTGAAGGCAAATTCGATTTGCTCGGTTTTAAAAACCTGAATTTCGACTCGCCCGTCAACTGGCATTTCGAGCCGGTTGCCCGCAAGCATCTGCCGCTCAAGCACTGGAAACAATTCGACGAGCTGGACGCGACCGAAACGGGCGACAAAAAAATCGTCTGGGAACTGAATCGTCACCAGCATTTTTTCACGCTCGGCGCGGCATACTGGCTGACGGGCGACGAAAATTACGCCGAGGCTTTCACGCGCCATCTCGACGGCTGGATGGAGCAGAATCCGCCGGGCGCGGGAATTAACTGGGTCAGCAGTCTGGAAGTGGCGTTCCGCGCGATTTCCTGGCTCTGGGCGTTTCATTTTTTTGAAGGCGCGCGAAGCTTTTCGCCCGCGCTTTTTCGCAAATCTCTGAAATTTTTGTATGTTCACGCGCGTCACATCGAAAAATATCTCTCGACTTATTACAGCCCGAACACGCATCTGACGGGCGAGGCGCTCGGACTTTATTATCTCGGCACGCAGCTCGCCTTTTTGCAGCCGGCGCACAATTGGCGCGAAACCGGCGCGGAGATTCTTTTTGCCGAGCTCGACCGGCAGATTTTGCCCGACGGCGTTTATTTTGAGCAATCGACGTGGTATGCGCGCTACACGGCGGATTTCTACACGCATTTTCTGATTTTGAAAGTCTTAAACGACGAGGAAAGCGACCGTGAACGGGAAGAAAAGCTTGAGGGAAAGCTTCAGCTACTTTTAAATTACCTGATGCAGGTTACGCGACCCGACGGCACGACGCCGCTCGTCGGCGACGACGACGGCGGGCGCAGCCTGCCTTTCGGCTGCAACCGCGGCGCGCCGAACGATTTTCGCGCCGTTCTGGCGACGGGCGCGGTCGTTTTCGAGCGCGGCGATTATAAATTCGTCGCGGGCGGCGCGCCGGCGGAAGAAACTTTGTGGCTGCTCGGTCGCGAGGGCGTCGAAAGCTTTGAAGATTTGGACGAATTGCGCCCGCTGCACGCTTCGAAATCCTTCGAATCGGGCGGTTATTTCGTGATGCGCGACGGCTGGGACGCGACCGATAATTATTTTCTGATTGACTGCGGCAGCGTCGGCGCGCTCAGCGGCGGTCACGGTCACGCCGATACGCTCGCCTTCGATTTAGCCGCCGGCGGCAAAACGATGCTGGTCGACCCGGGAACTTATACTTATCACGAATCGGAAGAGCTGAGAAATTATTTTCGCTCGACGCCCGCGCACAACGCTCTGGTGATTGACAGCGAATCGTCGTCGCAGACGGGCGGAAAATTTAGCTGGCGGACGATGGCAAAGCCCGAAGTCAAAGCCTGGATTAGCGAAAACCGCTTCGATTTTTTTGAAGGCGCACACGACGGTTACAGGCATCTGCCCGACGCGCCCGTCACGACGACGGCGCGCGCCGTGCTGTTTTTGAAAAACGATTACTGGATTATGCGCGATTTTGCCGAAACGCGCGGCGAGCACGATTACCGGTTGAATTTTCACTTTAAGCCGGAAACCAATCCGAAAATCGTCGGCGCGGAAGACGGTAGATTTTACGTCGACGAGGAAACGGAAAAAAAATCCGGTCTGCGTCTGGCGGTCGTCGGCGACAAAGGCGGCTGGCAGATGAGCGAAAGCCGGGTTTCCGATTGCTACGGCAGGCGCGCGGCGTCGCCGTTTTTGCAGTTTCAGGCGAAAGGCGCGGCGGCGCAGGAATTTTTCACGTTTCTGCTGCCGACCGATTCGCTCGATGCCAGACCGGAAATCTCCGAAACCGAAATGTTGGGCGGGCGCGCTTTTATCATAAAATATCGCGGTTATACCGACATTTTCATTTACGGCGACGGCGAGCGCGTGCTGCGCACCGAATTTTTCGATTCGGATTTTCGCTTTGCATGGGCGCGCCTCGGCGGCGAGGGCGAGGATTTGCCGGAAGAATTCGTTTTAATCGACGGCAAAAATTTCGTTATCGGCAATCGGGAAATCGTCAATTACCCGCAGACCTTAAAATTCGTCAGCGCGCGCCGCCTGGGCAATAAATTAAACGTCCGAACCAGCGAGAGCATCTTCAGCCTGTCGCTGCCCGCGCGCCGCGCCGGCAGATATTTATTGAAAAATTCCGACCAATCGGAGTAAAATTTAAAAGCGAGCCGGATTTTAAAAAAACGGCTCGCTTTTAGAAAAG
>DATHBC010000432.1:0-13684 GCA_035296345.1 Pyrinomonadaceae bacterium
CCGCGCCGGCGACCAGCGAGAGCGAAATGAAAAAATTTCGCCGCGTTAAAAACCGTCGGCGCGCCTGCTGCGCGTCGGCTGAAGAACCGTTTTCCCCGGCGGCGGTTTCCGGCTCCGGCGTTTCTTCGGTTTCGTTTTGATTTACTTCTTCTTCCGGCATAAAACTTCAATCCACATAAAACTTCAATGCGAAACAGGACGCCCGAGTAATCAGGATTGTTTAAGATTTCTCAAAGATTTTTCTTAATCAATCGTAATAAATTCTAAATATCCGGCGCTCCGGTTTTCTTCCCGACAATCAAAGCGGCACGCTTTCCGCAATTTCCAAATCAAACGCATCGAGCGCCGAGACGCGCGGCGGATGATTCGTTAAAAGGCGAATTTTCGTCAAGCCCAGCTCTTTCAGAATCTGCGCTCCGATACCGTAATCGCGGTTTCCGCCGTAGCCGGTCTCGCGGCGCGCGGCTTGAAAATCCACGCCTTTTTCCTGCATGACGGCGTAAGTCTGCAATTGATGAATCAAATCCAGATTGTGTTCGCGCTGGCGCAGGTAAAGAATTACGCCTCGTCCGGCGGCGGCGATTTTCTGTAGGGAAGAGTTTATCGCCATCGAAGCTTCGCCCAGCTCGCAGCCGAACATGGCGAAGGTGATGTTCTCCGTTTGGACGCGCACCAGCACGGGTTCGGTTGCCCGTTCAGCAACGTCGCCTAAAACCATCGCGATATGCGTTTCGCCGTTGATGATGTTTTCAAAGACGACGGCGCGAAATTTCCCGTACACGGTCGGCAAATCCGTTTCGACGACGCGGCGCACCAGAGTTTCCTTGTGAATGCGGTAACGCACCAAATCGGCGACGGAAATAATTTTCAAAGCGTGCTTTTCGGCAAATTTTTCCAATTCGGGAAGCCGCGCCATCGAGCCGTCGTCGTTCATAATCTCGCAGACGACGCCCGCCGGCGAGCAGCCCGCAATGCGCGCGATGTCAACGCTCGCCTCGGTTTGACCGACGCGCACCAGAACGCCGCCGTTTTTCGCGCGCAGCGGGAAAATATGCCCGGGACGCGCCAAATCCGAAGGTTTCGTGTGCGGATTGACCGCCGTCAAAATCGTGTGCGCGCGGTCAGCCGCCGAAATTCCGGTCGTCACGCCTTCGCGCGCTTCGATGGAAACGGTGAATGCCGTGCCGAAGCCCGATGTGTTTTCCGCCGTCTGCATCGGCAGCAAAAGCTCGTCGCAGCGCTGTTCCGTCAGCGGCAGGCAAATCAGCCCGCGAGCGTGCGTCACCATAAAATTGATGATTTCCGGCGTGACCTTTTCGGCGGCGCACACCAGGTCGCCCTCGTTTTCGCGGTCTTCGTCGTCGACGATAATTATCATTTTGCCAGCCGCAATATCGGCGGCGGCTTCTTCAATAGTCGCAAGTGGCATCGATAAATTTTCGATTTTAGATTTCGGATTTCCCGGCGGCGGCGCGGCAAATCGATACGCTTAAACGAGAAGTTTACCAAAAAGAAAGCATTTGGCGAACTTTTATTTTGCCGATTTCCGAATTACGATTGACGGCAGTGAATTTCGAGCTGAAACTGGCGTGGAAATATTCCGGAGCGCGGCGCAAATCGCTGGCGCGTTTTACGGCAATGGTCGCCGTCGTCGGCATCGCGTCGGGCGTCGCCGCGCTGATTCTCGCGCAGGCGCTCGCGCGCGGATTTGCCGACGAGATGCGCGATAAAATTTTGTCGAACACTGCACATATCATTATTTATCGCGCCGACGGCGAAGGAATGTCGGAGATTCCGGACGTCGAGGTCAAAATCAAGCGAATCGAAAACGTTGCCTCGACTGCCAGCACAACGTATGAAAGCGCGTTGCTAATCGGGAAGAAAACGGACGCTTACTGCGTGCTGCGCGGAAAGACGGATTTTATTGGTTCCAGGATTCCGCAATTTGAAACTTATACATTGAGTCCGGGCGGCGAATTGGTAAAAGTTCAGGAAGCCGACCGCGATTTGACATTCGAACCGCCGATTGTCGGCATCGGCGCGGAACTAGCCGAGAAAACCGGCTTGCTGGTCGGCGATGAAGCCGAGATTACTCTGGCGCACGGAGTTTTTGCGCCTTACGCTTCGCGTCGCGTCGTCGTCAAAGAAATTTTTCGCACCGGACTCTACGACTATGATTCGACGTGGGTTTATGTTTCTTTCGTAGATTTGGCGAGAATTTCAGGGAACCCGGCTTTTCTGCCGACAGTTTTAAGTGTTTCCGCCAAAGACATTTACGCAACCGGCGAAACGGCTGACGAAATTCGCCGGACGTTAGGCGACGAGTATAAGGTTCTGGATTGGCAGGAGGCGAATCGACCGCTTTTCGCCGCGCTCGGTCTGGAAAGAAAAGTTTCGCTGGCGATAATCTCTCTGATTATTTTTATCGCCGTTTTGAATATCACGACGACGCTCGCTTTGCTGGTTAATGAACGGCGGCTCGACATCGCCGTTCTGCGAACGTGCGGCGCGCAGGCGCGGAGCTTAATCGCGATTTTTCTGCTTGAAGGCTCGTTTCTCGGAATCGCCGGAATCGTTTCGGGTTTGATTCTCGGTCTGGCGCTTTGCCTTGCCGCAAATTATTTCAAAATAATAAGCCTGCCGGCGGACGTTTATTCGCTCAGCTACATTCCGCTTCAGCCTCAGGTTTGGGACATTTTGCTGATTGCCTCGATTGCCTTTGCGCTGAGCCTCGCGGCGACCGTTTATCCGGCTTTTCGCGCCGCGCGCATCAAGCCGCTGGAAAATCTGCGCAACCAATAGAGAGATTTTCAACACTAACAGACAAGAACGGCGGAAAACTGATAACGGAAAACGGAAAATGTATGTTTTCAAATTTTCCATTTTCCATTTTCAGTTTTCCGTTTTGAAAATTTCTTTTGGATTTTCGCTCATTTTACGTATTTATTATGTCAAGCGCGGAAAACTTTCCAAATCTGAAAAAAACTTGGCATTTATCGGCAGACTTCATTTATAATCGTTTTACACAAGTAAAGGGTCTGAAGCTGAATTTTTATGTTTGAACGTTATACGGAAAAAGCACGTCGGGTTATCTTTTTTGCACGCTACGAAGCACTTCAATACGGTTCACATACAATTGCCCCCGAGCACGTCCTTCTGGGCTTGATGCGCGAGGACAAGACGATGGCGGCGCGTTTTTTTCCGTTTCGCTCAAACGCTTCGGTTGACACGATTCGCCGCGAGGTCGAGATGCGCATCATCCTGCGCGAGCGCATTCCGCAATCGGTCGAATTGCAGCTCTCGCCGGAAACCAAGCGGATTCTCGCCTTTGCCAACGAGGAAAGCGAGCGTTTGAAAATGCGCAATATCGGCACCGAGCATCTGCTGCTCGGAATTTTGCGCGAGGAACGCTCAATCGCTTACGAAATTCTTTTCGACCAGGGCTTGCGCCTGGCGACCGTGCGCGAAGAAGTCGCGCGAATGAGCGGCTACCCGCATTTCTTTAACCAGCAGCCGGACGCCAAAAAAGAAAATTCTCATTTGCAGGAATTTACGCGGGATTTGACCGCCGAAGCCGCCGAAGGCAAGCTCGACCCGCTTATCGGGCGCGAGAAAGAGGTCGAAAGAATTATCGAAATTCTGTGTCGCCGGACGAAAAACAATCCGGTTTTAATCGGCGAAGCGGGCGTCGGCAAAACGGCGATTATCGAAGGTTTGGCGCAGAAAATAATCGACCGCGAAGTGCCGACGTTTCTGCAAAACAAACAAATTTTGTCGCTCGATTTGTCCCTGGTCGTCGCCGGCACGAAATATCGCGGGCAGTTTGAAGAACGGCTCAAGATGATTCTCAAGGAGCTGAAGGAAAACGACCAGTACATCATTTTCATAGACGAGCTGCACACGCTGGTCGGCGCGGGCTCGGCGGAAGGCTCGCTGGACGCGGCAAACATCCTGAAACCGGCGCTTTCGCGCGGCGAGATTCAATCAATCGGCGCGACGACGCCCGGCGAATTTCGCAAATCAATCGGCAAAGACCGCGCGCTCGAACGCCGCTTTCAATCCGTCAAGGTTTTGCCGCCGGGCGAGCAGGAAGCTCTGAAAATCGTCGAAGGCTTGGCGGAACGTTACGAAACTTTTCATCAGATTCGCTACTCGAAAGAGGCGCTCGAAGCGGCGGTTTATCAATCGAACCGCTATATCACCGACCGCTTTTTGCCGGACAAGGCGATTGACGTTCTGGACGAAGCCGGAGCGCGCGCGAAACTAAAATATCAAAACGAAGTAGGTGAGCCTTCATGGAAGGAAACCGTCGCCAGCTGGAAACGCGCCACGGCGAACGAAGATAAATTGATTGCGCTCGAACTGCAAAATCTACAGGATTCTTTTATCGCCGTCGAAGTCTCGAAAGAAGACGTCGAGGAAGTCATCGCGCGCTGGACCGGGATTCCCGTCCAATCAATCAAACAGGAAGAAGCGCAAAAACTTTTAAAAATCGAAGTCGAGCTTCATCGCCGCGTCATTTCGCAGCGCAGCGCGATTTCGGCTCTGGCGCGCGCCATTCGCCGCTCGCGGGCGGGATTTAAAAATCCGAACAAGCCGGTCGGCTCGTTTTTGTTTTTAGGCGCGACGGGCGTCGGCAAAACCGAGGTCGCGCGCAGCCTGGCGGAATTTCTTTTCGGCGCGGAGCGCGCGCTGGTGCGCTTTGATATGTCGGAATTTATGGAGCGGCACACGGTCGCGAAATTTATCGGCTCGCCTCCGGGCTACGTCGGGCACGAAGAAGGCGGGCAATTAACGGAAAAATTGCGGCGGCAGCCGTATTCGGTCGTGTTGTTTGACGAAATCGAAAAGGCTCATCCGGATATTTTCAACGTGCTTTTGCAGGTTTTCGAAGACGGCATTCTGACCGATTCGCAAGGCAACACGATTGACTGCAAAAACGCGATTTTTATAATGACCTCGAACATCGGCGCGAGATTTATCCAGAAACGCGCCTCGCTTGGGTTTCAGGCAAGCTCGGACGCTTCGCGCGAGAAGATGGAAGAACAGGTGATGAGCGCCGTCAAACAGACTTTTGCGCCGGAATTTATCAATCGCCTGGACGAAATCGTTATTTTCGACGAGCTGGTGGACGAAGACTTACTGCAAATCATAGGTTTACAGGTCGGGAAGCTGAACGAAATCCTGGAAAAACGCTCGCTGCAGATTCGTCTGACCGACGAAGCCAAACGCTGGCTGATTGATAAAACCTGCGCCGACCGCAAGTTCGGCGCGCGACCGCTGAAGCGCGCGCTGCAAAAATACGTCGAGGACGAGCTTTCCGAAGCCTTGATTCAGGGCACTCTGACCGACGACAATCTGGTTGAAATCTATTGCGAAAACGAGAAATTAAATTATCGCACGGTGAATATCGGCGAAATCGAAGACGCCGTTTTAGCCGGGTAAAATTTTGTAAAATTTACGGCGAAAGCGCGAAAGAGTTTGGCAAAAACCTTTCGCGCTTTTCGTTTTTTCAGTGTTTACCTGTATAATCTCGGAATTTGTTGGGTAAATCCGGGTAGGCAACCTAGCCTCAGAGGAGCGAATCAAACTTCGCGTATAACCCAGCGAAGCGCGTCCGCTTTGAATTAGCTAATTTTAACGTTACAATTTTAAGTTTGAATCTCGGGCGTTTTTTATATAAACAGAGGCTTATCAGAGCCTGAAATATTGCAATAATCAAAAGGGAACCGGCTTTATGCAAATTCTTCGCGCTTTCGGACTTGTTTTATTGAGTTTTGTCATTATGGCTCTACCCGCTTTTGCGGCGGCTGAATCCGGCGACGAAACGAACGAAAAACCGAAAACCGTAAGCAGCAGCAACAACTCGAATCAACCCAAGATGCAGCAACTCGTCGAAGAGGTTGACATTCAGGGAAACCGTCGCCTGCGCGACGAAGACCTGCTTTACTACATCAAAACCCGCGCGGGCGACCCGTTTAACCCGCAGCAGCTCGAACGCGATTTACGCGAGCTTCTCTCGCTGAATTTTTTTGACAAAACCGCGACGCGCGTTTTGACCGAAGAAGGCGTGCGCGGCGGCGTGCGCGTGATTTTTGAAGTCCGCGAGCTGCCGATTATCCGCGATTTGCAGTTTGAAGGCAGCGAAGCCGTGCCCGAATCGGAAATCCTGAAACAGTTTCGCGAACAGCGCGTCGGCATTTCGAAGGAAGCCGTTTTCGACCCGGTTAAAGTCAACTCGGCAAAGCGCGTTATCCGCGAGCTGCTCGCCGCGAAAGGCTATCCGAACGCGACGATTACCGAAAAAGTCGAAGAAGTTTCCGCCACGAGCGTCGCCGTCACCTTCGACATCGAGCAGGGCAGACGCTCGCGCATCATCGACATTCAGTTTGAAGGCAACGAAGTTTTCAAGGACGGCGAACTGCGCAACGCTCTTGAGCTGGTCAGAGAAACCGGCTTGGTTTCGCGTTTTCAGGGGCAGGACATTCTGGATTTGCGCAAGCTGCAATACGATTTACAGAAAAACGTCCGCGAATATATGTTTTCGCGAGGATATTTTCAGGCGCGCATCGGCGAGCCGCAGGTCGAAGGCTTGGGCGTCAAGCGCACCGATTTCATTCCTTTGATTACTTTGCCTCTGCCGCTGATTTCTTCTAAAGACGATACGCTGCGGATTATCATTCCCGTGACGGAAGGCAAGCTTTATCGCGTCGGCGACATCAAGGTCGAAGGCAATTCGATTTTTTCCGAAGAGCGGATTTTAGCCGGTCTCGGATTGCAGAAAGGCGAGGTCGCCGACGGTCGCCGCCTGCGCAAATCTCTGTTTGAAGATTTGAAAAGAGCTTACGGCTCGCAGGGCTTCGTGCTTTACGACGCCGAGCTCGACCCGAGCTTCAGAGACAATCCGACGAATCCGAACGAAGGCATCGTCGACATCAACATCGTCATTGACGAAGGCAAGCAGTTTCGTCTCCGCCGGCTGGAATTTGCCGGCAACACTTTCACGCGCGACCGCGTGCTGCGCCGCGAAGTTCTGATTAACGAAGGCGATATTTACAACCAGCTCGCGCTGGAAACTTCGGTGATTCGTCTGAATCAGTCGCAGTATTTCGACCCGATTGATAAAGATAAAGACGTCGAAATCCGAACGGACGAAGATACGGGCGACGTCGATTTAATCGTCAACGTCAAGGA
Organism: Pyrinomonadaceae bacterium; assembly: GCA_035296345.1. Lineage (GTDB taxonomy): Bacteria > Acidobacteriota > Blastocatellia > Pyrinomonadales > Pyrinomonadaceae > JALZHR01. Next base: position 7,195 of record DATHBC010000432.1, read on the forward strand.
AAAAGGACGCCAGCAGATTTCCTTTAACGGCGGCATTTCCGGCATCGGCGGTTCGTTCTTCGGGCTTGAATATTCGACCAACAACCTTTTCGGGCGCGGCGAAGTTTTCGCCTTTAACGTCGGTTTCGGCAATCGTCAATCGAGCCTTCAGCTTTCCTTTACCGAACCGTATTTCCGCGACCGCCCGATTTCGGTCGGTTTCACGCTGTTCGCCTCGCGCTACAAGTTTTTCGGCGAAGGAACGTTTCTGTCGCAGAATCAGGATTTGTTTTTCGAAGCGTCTAACCCGTTCGGCACAGTTTTGACCGACGAAGACAATCTGTTTACGCAGACGACCTACGGCGCGTCGGTTTTCGCCACCGCGCCGCTTTCCGAATTCCTGCCGAAACGCAGATTTTCGCAGTTTTCGCGCGTCGGTCTGACGTATCAGTTTTCGGCGACCACTATTGCCGACCCGCCGGTCAACGAGGAAGGCAACGCCGCGACGGAAATTCCGGTCGTCTTTCGCCAGCCGAATATTACGACGAGCCGCGTCACGCCGAGCTTTGTTTACGACTCGCGCCAGCCTTCGGCAAACGGCATCGACACGCTGCGCGGAACGCAGCTTGCCGCCAGCGTCGGCTTTGCCGGGTTGGGCGGCGACGTGCGCACGTATCAGCCGAACATAACTTTTACGCACTTTATGCCCGTCCGCCGCAAACGCTCGCCGAACGCCGAGGTTTTCGGTTTCCGCATTCAAGCCGGAACTATCGGCGCGTGGGGAATCAGCAGCGCCGTCAATGACGCCAATTCGCTGGCTTTCGTCAACGGAGTTCCGTTTACCGAACGTTATTTCCTCGGCAGCGAATTCGATTTGCGCGGCTACAACGTTCGCGCCATCAGTCCGATTGCGCCGGTTGACACTTTTATCACGTCGAGAAACGTCGTCCTGGCGACCAACGCTACGGGCGACCCGGTTCCGGTGACCGGCTTGCCGCCGGAGCGCGTGGCGGAAATCGCCGCGCTCGGAACTTTTACCGGCGCCGAGGGCGCTAATCCGGGGCTTATCAGCAGCAGCTTTACCTATATCGGCGGCGATACGCAGCTTCTCGGAAACTTTGAATATCGCATCCCGATTTTCGGTCCCATAAGCCTCGCGGCATTTGCCGACATCGGAACGGTTTTCAATCTGCGCAAAGGCGAGACGCAGGCGATTAACAGCGCCTTTCTGAATGACCAGCCTTTCCTGGGAGCGTTTAATCAGCTAAATCTGGTTTTCCTGCGCAACAACACGCAGATTCAGCCTTCATTTTCGGGCGGGCTGCTCCTGCGCGACGGCAGACCGATTACCCGCCGCGAGTTTCAACAGATTTACTGCGGCTCGTCGCCGACCACCTGTCCGCTGACGGTTCCCGCAGGTCTGCAGGAAGTATTCCTGCGCGGCGAGGCGCAAACGAATCAGCTCGTCCGCATCGGCGACAGCCGGTTTGCCAAACTCGGCGATTTTCGTTCGAGCGTCGGCATGGAGCTTCGCGTTCAGGTTCCGGTCGTCAACGTTCCGTTTCGCCTGATTTATTATTACAATCCTAACGCGAAGATAGGGTTTACCGAGGAATTGCCGAACTTCTTCCTGCCCGGCAAACGAAGCGGAGTTCGCTTCTCGGTCGGAAGAACTTTTTAAAATTTTTGGGAAAACGCAAGCAACAATTTTGGAGAAATCAGTTTCAAATGGTAAAGTCAAAAATTTGACCAGCCTTTTCTACCAGACAGAGATTTAAGGAGTATTATTAAAAAACCATGAAAACATTCCGTTCAATCGCCGCCAGCTTATTCTTTGCGGCAGCACTTTTTACCGTCTCGGCTTTTGCCCAGACGACCCCGACGCAGCCTGCGGCAGGAGTAGGCAGAATCGTGACCATTAATACCGCCGCCTTCGAAGATACCAAAGCGGGCATTACCCGATACGTGAATGCGATGACGGCGCTCGACAATGAATTCAAACCGGCTTACACCGAATTACAGACGATGGGCACGCGCCTGCAAACTCTGCAAAAACAATATAACGATTTATATGCCGAAGCGCAGAAGCCGAATAGCCCCATCAAACCCGAGGCGCTTCAGGCTAAGCTGGACGAAATTCAAGGTATTCAGGTCGAATTCAAGCGCAAGCAGGAAGACGCCAAGCTTAAATTCGAACGCCGTCAGGCGGTCGTGATGGGTCCGGTGATGCAGGACATCATGAAAGCCATCAGCGATTTTACCAAGCAGAAAGGCTACGGCTTGGTGCTGGACGCCGCCAAACTGGATAACGCCGGAATCATTCTCGGCTGGGACGAAGCTAAAATCGACGTCACCAAAGAATTCATCGTGTTCTACAACGCGCGCCCGGCGACGACCGCCGTTACCACGCCGACCAAATAATAACGTATCGCAACGGACTTTTTCAGTTCGGAAAATCAGAAATCAGAAGTCACTCGCACTTTCGCGGCTGGCTTCTGATTTCTGTATTTTGTATCCTAATTTTCTTATGACTGTTGCTGCTATTCTTGATTCGAGGGCAATTCAGGAAATCCTGCCGCATCGATACCCGTTTCTTTTGGTCGATAAAATCGTCGAGCTTGTTCCGCGCGAGCGCATCGTCGGCATTAAACAAGTGACCATCAACGAATATTTTTTTCGCGGGCATTTCCCCGAAGTCCCCGTTATGCCGGGCGTTTTGCTCATCGAAGCGCTGGCGCAGGTCGGCGCGATTCTCGCTCTGCGCGAGTTTGCTGACCGCGATAAAAAAATCCCGTTTTTCAGCGGCATCGAAATGGCGCGCTTTCGCCGTCCGGTCGTTCCGGGCGATACGCTGACGCTGGAAGTCGTGCCGCTCAGAATGGGCAGCCGCGTGCAGAAAATGCGCGGGCTGGCGCGCGTCGACGGGCAGCTGGCGGCGGAAGCCGAGATTATGTCGGTGATTGCAGAGAGAGAGAAATAACTGATAACTGATAACTGATAACTGATAGTTGTTTTTCTTTCACTATCAGTTATCAGTTATCAGTTATCACTTAATTAAATGACTTTTATTCACGAAACCGCAATCGTCAGCCCGCAGGCTGTTATCGGCGACGACTGCCATATCGGAGCGTTTTCCATCGTCGGCGAGGCGGTCGTCCTCGGCAGCCGGGTTCATCTGGAATCGCACGTCGTTATAGACGGAAAAACTTTTATCGGCGATGAAACGCGCGTTTTTCCGTTTGTCTCCATCGGCTTAGCGCCGCAGGATTTAAAATACGCGGGCGAAGAGACGGAAACCAGAATCGGCAAAAACAATCATATCCGCGAGTTTGTCACGATTCATCGCGGCACCTCGGGCGGCGGCGGCTTGACCGAAATCGGCGACAATAATCTGCTGATGGCGCAGGCGCACATCGCGCACGATTGTCGCCTCGGCAATGAAGTGATTATGGCAAACGCCGCTACTCTAGCCGGTCACGTGACGATTGAAGACCGCGCCAACGTCGGCGCTTATTCGGGCGTTCATCAATTCTGCCGCGTCGGTCGCGAAGCCTTTGTCGGCGGTTATTCGGTCGTCGTTAAAGACGCTCTGCCGTTTGCCGTCTCGCAGGGCAATCACGCCAAATGCTACGGCTTGAACCGCGTCGGAATGCGCCGCCGCGGCTACTCCAAAGAAACCATCGAAAAGCTGCATCACGCTTATCACCTGCTGCTTTCCTCAAAATTAAATACCACGCAAGCTGTCGAACGAATCAAGCAGGAAATCAAAGACTGCGCGGAAGTCGATTTGCTCGTTAATTTTATCGAAACTTCGCGAAGAGGCGTCGTCAAGTGAAATACGGTTTAATTGCCGGAAACGGTAAATTTCCCTTTTTAGTAGTTGAAGGCGCGAAAAAACAGGGCGCGCCGCTGGCGGTCGTCGCCATCCGCGAAGAAACCGATAAACGCATCGAAGAAGTCGCCGAAAGCCTCGTCTGGGTCGGCATCGGGCAGCTCGGCAAGATGATTTCCTTTTTTAAAAAGGAAGGCGTCACGCGCGCGATTATGGCTGGACAGGTCAGGCACGTGCAGATTTTTTCCGGCGCTCTGCCGGATTTGCGGATGCTGAAAATGCTTTTCGGCTTAAAGCAGCGAAACACCGATTCATTAATCGGCGCGGTCGCCGCCGAGCTAGCCCGGGACGGAATCGAGCTTATCGACTCGACCTTTTTTATTCAGGACCGGCTGGCGCGGGAAGGCGTTTTGACCAGGCGAAAACCCGATGCGGTCGAGCAGGGAAATATCGAATACGGTTTGCGAATCGCCGGCGAAATCGCGCGGCTGGATTTGGGACAAACCATCGTCGTGCGCGCCAGGGCGTGCGTCGCGATTGAAGCGATGGAAGGCACGGACGCCGTGATAAAACGCGCCGGAGAGCTGGCGAAAGGAAAACTGACGGTCGTCAAAGTCGCCAAGCCGAATCAGGATATGCGTTTCGACGTTCCGGTCGTCGGCGTTCCGACCGTCCGCGCCATGATTGAAGCGGGCGCGAGCTGTCTGTGCGTAACTGCCGGAAAAACCCTGATTTTCGATAAAGAAGAAATGCTGGCGCTGGCTGACGCGAAAAAAATCGCCGTCGTCGCCGTCCGAGCCGAAACTAATGCGATTCAAGGGGCGTAAAATCAAAATGAAGAAAAACTTATTTGCTTTTTTACTTTTGCTGGCGCTTATTCTGCCGTCGGCGGTTCCGGCGCAGGTAGCCGTTAAAATTTCCGCCGGAGAACAGAAAATGGCGGCGGCGATTACGCAGGAACAACTGCGGGATTACCTTTATTTTATCGCTTCCGACGAAATGGAAGGTCGCGACACGCCTTCGCGCGGGCTGGATTTGACGGCTAAATTTATCGCCTTGCAGCTTAAAAAATGGGGCGTCAGACCGGCGGGCGACAACGGCACTTATTTTCAAAAAATGGCTCTGCGCCGCGAGACGATTGACCGCGCCAATGCTTTTATGGAAATCGGCGCGCAGCGTTTTCCCTACGGCGAGGAATTTTTCAGAATGCGCGGCGGCAGCATGACGGGCGCGCTGACCGCGCCGCTGGTGTTTGCGGGCGACGGCTGGTTCATCAAATCGAAAAATATCGACGCTTATTCAAACGTCGACGTGCGCGGCAAAATCGCCGTCGTTCAATTGCAGGGCGCGGCGACCGACCCTTCCCTGATTATTCCGCCGAAAGGCGTCAGCCGCGCCGAATTAAAACCGGAAGCGAGAGGAACGGACTGGATTGACCCGTTTACGTATGCGCAGCAGAAAGGCGCGGCGGGCGTTGTCGTGGTCGCTTCGCGCGAGCTGCAAGGTTTCTGGGGACAAGCCCGGCAATTTCTGTCGAGAAGCGGCGCGACGCGCGTCGAAGGCTTGCACGACGAGCCGAAAAACGCCGGGACGATGCCGGTTTTTCTCGTTTCGCAGACAATCGGCGGGGCTTTGTATGAAGGCGAAGCCGTCAATCCGATTATTTCGGCTCAACCGGTCGCTTCATTTGAAATGAACGCGGGGAAAAAATTCGCCGCCCTGGTGACGAGCCGGACCGAGACGATGACGACACAGAACGTCGTCGCCGTTCTCGAAGGCTCGGACGCGGTTTTGAAAAACGAGATGGTCGCCGTCGGCGCGCATTACGACCACGTCGGAATGAATCCGAACGTTCCCGGCGAAGACAAAATCTTTAACGGCGCGGACGACGACGGCTCGGGCACGACGGCGGTTCTGGCGATTGCCGAAACTCTGGCGAAACAGGCGAAAAAGCCGAAGCGGTCGGTGCTTTTCGTCTGGCACGCGGGCGAAGAGAAAGGCTTGTGGGGCAGCGAGTATTTCGTCAAATACCCGACGGTCGATTTGAAAAACGTCGTCGCGCAACTGAACATCGACATGATCGGTCGCAGCAAAAAACCGGGCTATCAAGCGCCGTGCGACATCAACCCGCGCCCCGGTCAAAAGCCCTGCAACGCCGAATTAACGGGCGAAAACGAAGTTTACGTTATCGGCTCGGAAATGATGAGCAGCGACCTCGGCGCGGTTACTAAAGGCGTCAACGATTCGTTTTTGAAAATGACCTACAACTACAAATACGACGACCCGAAAGACGAAAATCAATTCTTTACCCGTTCAGACCATTACCATTACGCAAAGAAAGGCATCCCGATTGCTTTCTGGTTCAGCGGCACGCACGAAGATTATCACGGCGTCGGCGACCACGCGGACAAAATAGATTATGCGAAGATGGAAAGAATCACGCGGACAATCTTTTTAACCTTGTGGGAACTCGGCGAAGCGAAATCGCGCCCGAAGGTGGATAGACAGATTCCGGCGGAAATGATGCGGAGATAAAGGAAACGCATATTCCCTATGGAGGAAGCGGTCTTCCCTTCAGGGAACGTCACGTTCCCTACGGGGATGGTTAAATTCCCTCCGGGGTAAGAGATATTCCTTAAAGGGGAAAGCTTTGTCCCTTTAGGGAACGTGACGTTCCCT
>DATHBC010000433.1:0-1766 GCA_035296345.1 Pyrinomonadaceae bacterium
GCCGGTCGACCACCATTTTCTGCCGTTCAAAACGTACCGGTCGCCGTCGCGCCGGATTGACGAGCGAATATTCGTCGCGTCGCTCGACGCCACGTCCGGCTCGGTCATCGCAAAACACGAGCGAATTTCGCCGTTTAATAAAGGCTTGAGCCACGTTTCCTTTTGCTCCGCCGAGCCGTAACGCTCCAAAACTTCCATGTTGCCCGTATCGGGCGCGGAGCAATTAAAAACTTCCGCCGACCAGTAAACCCTGCCCATCTGTTCGGCAAGCGGCGCGTATTCCAGATTCGTCAAACCGGAAATTTCCGGCAGAAACAAGTTCCATAAACCTTCCGCCCGCGCCTTCGCCTTTAAATCCTCGATAAGGCGCAAAGGCTGCCAGCGGTCGCCGGAATCTATCTCTTCAAGATAGGCGTTTTCGTTCGGATAAACGTTTTTATCCATAAAATCCCGGAGCCGTTTTTGCAGTTCGCGCGTTTTCGTTGAATAATCGAAATTCATAAATTCAGCCACAGATTAACACGGAAAATTTTGTATGAAAATCGCGGTCGCGGGAAAATATTCGCCGGAAGCGGAAAGCGGATGAGGCTCTCTTTTAACGTAAAATATCTTTTGCCGGCGGCGTTTCTGTTCGCCCTTGAAATCTGCATCGCGCTGTTTGTCACGGATTCGATTGTCCGCCCGTTCGTCGGCGACGCGCTGGTCGTCATTTTAATTTATTGTTTTTTGAGAATATTTTTCAGCGCCGCTTCTTATTGGAAAACAGCGTCGGGAGTTTTAGCCTTTGCCTGCGCGATTGAAATTTTGCAGTATTTCGATTACGTCGCGCGGCTCGGGCTGGAAAACAACCGTGTGCTTTCCGTCGCGCTCGGCAGAACCTTCGAATGGCTGGATTTTGCCGCTTATCTGGCGGGATTTTTATTTATTATATTGATTGAAAATTTTTACCGCCGGAAAACTAAAAACGATTTATGAACAGCCGCGATACAAAACCGATTCGCCCGGGCGAAGAATTAAACGAAAAGAACCTGCAAGCGTTTTTGCGCGAAAATCTCGGCGCGCAATATGATGAAATCGAGATTTCGCAGTTTCCCGCCGGCAGCTCGAATTTAACTTACTGCATCCGAATCGGCGCGCGGGAATACGTTTTGCGCCGCCCGCCTTTCGGCAATCAGGTCAAATCGGCGCACGACATGTCGCGCGAATTCAATGTTTTGTCGAAGCTTTCAAAAGCTTACCAGCCCGCGCCGAAACCTTTGATTTACTGCGATGATAAAACGGTAATCGGCTCGGAGTTTTACCTGATGGAGCGGCGAAACGGCTTGATTATTCGCGGAAAATCGCCGCCGGTTCTGGAAAGCTCGCCCGAATTACAGCGAAAAGTCTGCGCGAGCTTCGTTGAAAATCTGGCGAATCTTCACGCGCTGGATTACGAAAAAATCGGTCTGGGCGATTTGGGAAAACCGGAAGGTTACGCGCGCCGTCAGGTCGAAGGCTGGACGAAACGCTATTTCAACGCCAAAACCGACCGGCACGCCGAACTGGAAAAAGCCGTCGAATGGCTCGACGCAAACATTCCCGCCGCGAGCGCCGCCTCGCTCGTCCATAACGATTACAAATTCGACAACGTGATGCTCAATCCCGAAAACCCGACCGAAATCACCGCCGTGCTCGACTGGGAAATGACGACCGTCGGCGAGCCCCTGATGGATTTGGGCACGACGCTCGGCTACTGGATGTCGCGGGCAGCGGGCGACGAAATGCTC
>DATHBC010000434.1:0-4232 GCA_035296345.1 Pyrinomonadaceae bacterium
CACGGCGCGGGCAAAACGGGCGACGTTTATTTTCAAAAATTTGACGCGGAGGCAAAGCCTGTCGGCGAAAAAGTCCGCGTCAATCCGCAAGCCGGACAGGCGACGGCGTGGCGCGGCGACCCGCCGACGATTGCCACCGTCCTTGTAGTAGGATACAACCAGATTTACGTCGGTTGGACGGCGAGCGTCAAAACCGGAAAAGCGAGCGGCACGGATTTATACGTCTCCGTCTCGCGCGACGACGGAAAAACTTTCTCCGCGCCCGCACGAGTCAACGACGATTCCGCGCCCGCCTCGCACGGGATGCATTCGCTGGCGGTGGACAAACACGGAAAAATTCACGTCGCCTGGCTCGACGAGCGAAATATAAAAACGCCCGCGCACGCCGCAGGCGAAACGCGCGAAAGCGAAAATTCGTCGCGCTTTCGATACATCAAAGCGCAACACACGCCGACGCCGGAAGCAAAACAGCCGCCTGCTGCGGAAGAAGCCGAGCCGAACAGCGAGATTTTCTACGCGGTTTCCGCCGACGGCGGGAAAACCTTTTCGAAGAATAAAAAAATATCGGGCGAGGTCTGCCCGTGCTGCAAAACTTCGCTGCTGGAGGAGAGCGTCGACAAAATTTACGTTAGCTGGCGGCAGGTTCTGGCGGGCGATTTCCGCCACATCGCCGTCGCGTCGACCGCCGACGGCGGCGAAAGCTTTTCTCAGCCGACGATTGTCAGCGACGACCAATGGCGCATAGCGGCTTGCCCGGTTTCCGGCGCGGCGCTGGAAATCGGCGAAACCGGCGCGCTCAAAGTCGCCTGGTTTACGGCTGGCGCAGCCGGAAAGCCCGGACTTTACACGGCAGAATCGACCGACGGCGGAAAATCTTTCTCCGCCCGAACGTTGATAAACGAAGGCATTGCCGCCGGCAGCCCGATTTTTCTGGCGGCGGGAAAAAGCTTTGTCTGGGAAGCGGGCGGCAAGCTGTTTCACGCCAAAGCCGGGGCGAATCAGATTGGTCAAGCCAGAGAAATTACCGACGGCTCGATGCCCGCCGCCGTGACTTCCGGGGGCAGGATTTTTATCGCTTTCGTCCGCAAAGAAGGCGACCGGCGCGGCGTCCGGCTGTTGGTTTTCGATGAAATATAAAATTCAGGGAGAAGACGGATTCGAGGCGGAAGCCCGCGCCTCAACGATTTGGAATTTGGGATTTGGAATTTGGGATTTGAACTTTAATTAACGGCAAATCCGCAATCCGCATTCCGCAATCCCAAATCAAAGTGCGCGGGCTTCTGTTTCGTTACAGGAGATTTGAATGAAAAGATTTTTGCTGCTCAACTCGCTTTTATCGTTAATTTTCGTTTTCGGCGCGGCTGCGGTCGATGCCGGGGCGCAGAAAATAAAAACCGTGCGCGTCAACATCAGCCAGCAAGGGTATGCCCCGGCTTCGATTCGCCTGAGAAAAGGACAAACCGTGAGGCTCGTTTTTTATCGCGCCGACGCCAATAACTGCGGCGACGAACTGGTTTTTCCGGCGTTGAATATCCGGCGCGAAATTCCCGTGCGAAAGCCCGTCGTCGTCACGCTCACGCCGAAACGCGCGGGCGCAATCTCGTTTGCCTGCGGAATGGATATGTATCGCGGAAAAATTCTCGTGACGAATTAACGCCATTTAAGTTAAAATTCTTGTAAAACCATTCCAAATTAAGATTTTAAAAGGTGAAAAATGAAAAACATCAAAGCCGCATTTTTTGTAATCGCTTTCGTTCTGGCAGCCTCAGCCGCGACCGGCGGCGTTTTCGCGCAGGGAGCTTATCAGAAACCGCCGCAGGAAATTATGGACGTGCTGAGCGCGCCCGCCTCGCCGCAGACTTCAATCAGCCCGGCGAAAGACAAAATCGCGCTGCTCGAACCGCTGCGCTACCCGCCGATTGCCGAGCTGGCGCAGCCGATGCTGCGGCTTGCCGGGCTGCGCATTAATCCGCAGACGAGCGGGCAGCATCGCCAGCCGTATTTCGTCAAGGTCACCTTGAAAAACGTGGCTGACGGTCGCGAAATGCCCGTCGCTCTGCCCGCGGGCGCGCAGATTATCTCGCCCTCGTGGAGCGCGGACGGCAAATATCTCGCCGCCGGAAACGTGACGCCGAACGGAATAGATTTGTGGATTATCGAAACGGCGACGGCGCAGGCGAAAATGGTGAAAAATCTGAAAGTCAACACGGCTTTCGGCTCGTGGCAATGGATGCCCGACCAGCGCAGCCTGCTCGTCAACGCCCTACCGCGAAATCGCGGCGCGGCTCCGAATTATCAGAACGTCACGCCGACCGGACCGAACATACAGGAAGGCACGGGACGCGGCGGCGCGGTGCAGACGTTCCAGGATTTGCTGCGCTCGCCGGTTGACGAAGCCTTGTTCGATTATTACGCCGCGTCGCAGCTCGTGACGGTCGACGCCGCGGGCGCGAAGATAAATTCGGAAATCGGTCAACCGGCGATTTTCGAAACCGTTTCGCCTTCGCCCGACGGGCGCAATATTCTGGTCGCGCGCATTCAGAAACCTTATTCGTATCTTTACCCGTATTTCCGCTTTCCGAAGGAAGTCGAGGTCTGGGACGCGCAGGGCAAGATGATTTACAGGCTGGCGGCGATTCCCTTACAGGATAAAATTCCCGTGCAGGGCGTGCAGACCGAGCCGCGCGGCTACGGCTGGATTCCGACCGAACCGGCGACGCTGATGTGGGCGGAGGCGCTGGACAGCGGCGACCCGCGCACGAAAACGACGCCGCGCGACAAGGTGATGATGCTCGCCGCGCCCTTCAGCGCGCAGCCTTCGGAAGTCGCGCGCACCGAGCAGCGTTACGTCGGCAGGGTTTTCGGCGAAAATCCCGGAACGCTGTTCGTCACCGATTATAATCGCGACTCGCAGCACCGGCGCATTTTTATGCTCGATTACCGCGCGAAATCCGCCGCGCCGAAGCTCATCTCGGATTTAAACGTCAACGACCGTTACCGGGACATCGGAAGTTTCGTCACCAAACGTTTGCCGAACGGCTTCACGGTCGCGCAGCAAATCGGCGATTACGTTTTTCTGACGGCTGAAGGCGCGACGCCCGAGGGCGACCGACCTTTCCTGCGCCGGATGAACCTGCAAACCCTGCAAACCGAGGATATTTTCCGCTCGGGCGCGGATAATTACGAGCCTTTCGTCGCTTTCGCCGACAATCAGGCGATGAATTTCTTCACGCGCAGGGAATCAATCTCGGTTCCGCCGAATTTGTTTATCTATCATCGCTGCGAGCCGAAGGAAGTCTGCACCGCGCCCGCGCCCAGGCAGATTACCAATTTCGCCGACCCGACGCCGCAGCTGCGCGGCATCAAGAAACAGCTCGTCAAATACAAGCGCGCCGACGGCGTGGATTTGTCGTTCACGCTCTACCTGCCGCCGAATTACAAGGAAGGCACGCGGCTGCCCGCGATAGTCTGGGCTTACCCGCTCGAATTTACGGACGCGGCGACCGCCGGGCAGGTCAGCGGCTCGACCAGCCGCTTTACGCAGATGGGCGGAACTTCGCATCTTTTCTTCCTGCTGCAAGGCTACGCCGTGCTGGACGAAACGACGATGCCCGTCGTCGGCAACCCGGAAACCGTCAACGATACGTTTATCCGGCAAATCGTCGATTCGGCGCGCGCGGCGATTGATAAAGGCGTCGAGATGGGCGTCGTCGACCCGGAAAGAGTCGGCGTCGGCGGGCACTCTTACGGCGCGTTTATGACGGCGAACCTGCTGGCGCATTCGGATTTGTTCCGCGCCGGGGTCGCGCGTTCGGGCGCGTATAACCGCACCCTGACGCCGTTCGGCTTTCAGGGCGAGCGGCGCACCTTCTGGGAGGCGACCGAGCTTTACACAAAGATTTCGCCGTTCTTTTTCGCCAACAAAATCAACGAGCCCATCCTGCTGATTCACGGCGAGGCGGACAACAATCAGGGCACTTTCCCGATTCAGTCCGAACGCCTCTACGCCGCCATTCGCGGCAACGGCGGCACGGCGCGCCTCGTCATGCTCCCGTTCGAATCGCACGGCTACGCCGCCCGCGAATCGACCGAGCACACGCTCTGGGAAATGCTCAACTGGTTCGACAAATACGTCAAAAACGCGCCGCCGCGCAAGTCTCAGGCGAAAAACGAGTAGGGCGAATTACGAATTACGAATTACGAATTACGAATTACGAATTATAGATTACGAA
>DATHBC010000435.1:0-3185 GCA_035296345.1 Pyrinomonadaceae bacterium
TGAGTAAATTTTCCTAAACTCAGTACTCAGTACTCAGTACTCAGCACTTAAAAAATTATGTCTCTGATGTTGCAGGAAATTGCGGAACAGCCCGCGATTCTGGAAAAAACCATTCGTGCCGAGCGCGCGAAGACCGAGGCGCTGGGAAAATTTCTGCGCGAGCGCGACGTCGATTTGATTGTTTTGGTCGCGCGCGGCAGCTCCGACAACGCCTCGCTTTTCGGTCGCTATCTGCTGGAAGTGACGACCGGCATTCCGGTTTCGCTCGCCGCGCCGTCCGTTTACACGCTTTATAACGGTCGTTTGAATTTGAGCCGCGCCGTCGTCATCGGCGTTTCGCAATCCGGCGAAGGCACGGACATCAACACCGTTTTAGAACGCGCCAAAGATTCGGGCGCGTTCACGGTCGGCATCACCAACGAAGCCGAATCTTCGATGGCAAAGCTCGCCGACGAGACGCTTTTAATCCACGCCGGGCGCGAAAAATCGGTCGCCGCGACGAAAACCTACACCGGGCAGATGCTGCATTTTTATATGCTCGCCTCGGCGCTGGCGCAGGAAAAAATCGCTTTTGAAAAAATTCCCGGTTTTTGCGCCAAAGCTCTGGAGCTGCGCCCGGAAGTCGAGAAACTGGTCGAGCGTTACGTTTTTATGGAAAACTGCGTCGTCGTCGGGCGCGGGATGAATTACGGAAACTCGTATGAACTCGCGCTGAAATTGATGGAAACCTGCTACGTCGTCGCCGAAAGATTCTCGTCCGCGGACTTTTTTCACGGTCCGCTCGCCATCGTCGAGCGTCGCTTTCCCGTGATTCTGTTTGCGCCGAAAGGCGTCACCGAGCGCGGAAACCTGGATTTGCTGAACCGCCTGCGCGAGCTTCACGCCGATTGTTTTTCCATCACCAACGATGAAGCCGTCGCGCGTCTCAGCTCGCGCGCTTTGCGGATGCCCGCGGAAATCGACGAGTTTCTCTCGCCGATTCCGTTTATCATCCCGGCGCAGCTTTTCGCCGGGCTGCTCGCCGCCGCCAAAGGCATCGACCCGGACGCGCCGCGCTCGCTCTCCAAAGTCACGCGAACCATTTAACGGGAAATTCAAACAGGATGAACAGGATGGACAGGATGAAAACTTTTTTATTCAAACGGCGCGGGTAAAAATCATATCTCGAATTAAAAAACAAATTATCCTGTCAATCCTGTCTATCCTGTTTGAATCTGATTGTATTTAATACATCTCTTTGGTGAAATCGGTCTTTCATCTTAACATTTAAACTCCCTGTAAATATGTTTCTGCGCCTGACCAAAATTTCTTTTCTGCTGCTGATTTTTTCGCTCGCTTTTATGCAGCCTTACGTTTATATCACGGGGTTTCGCGCGATTCCGGCGGATATTATATTTCTTCTCACTTTCGGCTTCTGGTTTTTATCGCTGCTGACCAAACAAACGCGCTTTCGCTGGCATCCGTTTTATCTGCTTTTGATTTTTTATTTCGCGGCGATGGCGGTTTCCGCCGTTTTTTCCGTTAATCCGCGAACGAGCTTCGTCAAGCTTCTGGCGGAAATTTATTTGCTGAGCCTGCCGGTTTTGACTTTTAACCTGATTGAAAACGAGCGGGATTTAAAACGCTCGCTGCAAGTCTGGCTGGCGGCGACCGGGTTTGTCGCCGCAATCGGATTTCTGACGGTTTTTCTTTTTTATTTTCAGCGCGAAAATCAGCTTTTAAATTACACCCTGTTCAGCTTCGGGACGCTGCCGCCGGGCAATTATCCGCGCGTGCACCTGACGTTTTTAAACGCGAATATGCTGTGCAATTATCTGAGCGTGAGCCTCGTGTTTCTGCTGATTTTCGAAAAGCTCGGCTGGATAAATAAAAAAATATTCGCCGCGCTGCTCGGCGGGATTTTCTTTTGCGCCGCGTTTACTATTTCGCCGAGCCTCGGCGGAATCGGTTTGAGCCTCGGCGTTTGGTGCTGGCTTTGTTTCAGAAAATCCAAGCCTTTGTTTGCCGGAGCGAGTCTCGCCGCCGGCGCGGCGGCAGCCGTCCTGTTTATCTTTGCGGTGACGGTTGCGCCGAGCCTGCATCCGACCGCGCCGTTTTTCGTCGATGTGCCCGTCATCGAAAAACGCATCGCGCCGTCGGGCAGAATAATGACGTGGATGGATTCGTGGAAGACTTTCGCGGAAAACCCGCTGGTCGGGCGCGGCGTCGGGCAGGACGCCTGCGACGTGCGTTATCTGGACTTAACCGGCACGCTGCAAACGCTGACCGACGCGCACAACGTTTTTCTGAACGTCGCCGCGCAGATGGGCGTTTTCGGGCTGCTGGCAATAATTCTGATAATTTTTTACGTGGCGCGAAAAACGTTTCCGCTCGCGTTCGACGAAACCCGGGCGAGCGTTTTCCGCACCGGCTTCGGGCTGGCTTTTATCGGCGCGTTTTTCTACCAGGGCATCGCCGGTTCGTACGAAGACGCGCGGCATCTGTGGGTTTTAACCGGATTTTTTCTGGTGAGCGAAGCAGGCAAAAACGAGATTGAGCGACCGTAAAAGAGCTTTGAACGATTAATCGGGCTTATTGCGCGACCGGAGACGTCTATTTCACGACCGACAGATGTCATTTCACGACCGACAGACGTTATTTTACGACCGACAGATGCAATTTTACGACCAGCAGATACGATTTTACGCCCGGCAGATACGATTTTACGATTGACAGATACGATTTTACGACTGACAGATACGATTTTACGACTGACGGGTACGATTTCACGATTGACGGACGTTATTTCACGACCGACGAAGTGCTTTGAACGACCGACGAAACGCTTTGAACGACTTGCTATGTTCGTTGAACGACTGACGAAGTGCATTGAACGACGTTCGCAGCCTGTTGAATGACCGGAAAAGTTCGTTGTTTCAATAAAATGATTAGCTGAACGAGCCGAGCAGAGCCTCGCGCATCTCGCCCGCGGTGCGCCAGCGTTGCTGCGGTTCTTTGGAGATGGCTTTTTCGATAACTTCGGCGAGGCGCGGCGGAATCTGCGAATTTCGGATGACGAGCGGGACGAACGGTTTTTCAAAAATCGCTTTGACCGTTTCGGCGATACCGGCGCGCGGGCTTAAATCGAGCGCGTGAGTGCCGGTCAAAAGCGTGTAAGCGGTCATGCCCATCGCGTAAATGTCCGA
>DATHBC010000436.1:0-3015 GCA_035296345.1 Pyrinomonadaceae bacterium
ACAGCTCGCGCATTTCCAGTTCGTCATCGGTGACTGGCTCTAAAGCCAAATCCATATACTCCATTTTTTTGGGGTCGCGGCGAGTTTTGCGGTAGATTAAACGCAGCCGCGTGTAAAGCGAAATCCATTTAAATTGTTTCCGGAGCGTTTCGAGAAAATATTTCGGATAAAAAACCAGAGCGTTTTCCACCGGCAGACCGGAGCGGCGGGATTTGCGAACTTTCCGGCGCAGGAAACCGCCTTCGAGCGGGTGTATTTTCTCGATGCCGATGCAGCCTTTGAACCAGGTGATAAAAAACATCGTTTTGCCGGGACTCGTGCCGGTCGCGACGGCGCGGCGCAGGACGGTTTCGATGTGCTCGTCCGTGTAATAAGTCGCCCACGCTTTCTCGTAAGTTTCTTCCCAGTTTTCCTTCGACATTTTCCCGTGCGCGGTGACGGCGTGGTTGAGGTCGTATTTGTTCAAATCCGCGTCCATCTCGATGCCGGCTTCGTGCAGTTTTTTGTGGTCTTCCGAGCCGGGCAGAGGCGTTAAATAAAAGAATTCGAGCAAATCGACGGGCAATTCTTTTTTGATGATTTCGATGTCGTGCAGGATGGATTCCTGCGTGTCGCCGGGAAAACCGAGAATGTATCCGCAGTAAGTGACGATGCCGACCTTTTTCCATTCGAGCAGCATCTGGCGGTAATCGGTGATTTTATTCTGGCGCTTTTTCGCGCCTAAAAGGCTGTCGGGATTGATGTTTTCCAAGCCGATGAAAACGCGCTTGACGCCGGCGCGTTTGGATTTTTCGATAAAATTCGGCAGCTTGTGGCAGAGCGTATCGACCTGAATGATAAAGCTGATTTTCAGTTTTTCCGTTTCGCGCAGGTGAATCAGCTTGTCCAGAATCGCTTCCCAATCCTTGTTGCGGGCGAAATTGTCGTCGGTGATAAAGAATGAATGAAGACCTTGTTTGACGTTTTCGCGGACGATTCGCTCGATGTCGGCGGGCGAGCGGCGGCGCGATTTGCGTCCCTGAACATTGATGATGGTGCAGAACGAGCAGGCGAAAGGACAGCCGCGCCCGGCGTCGAAGCTGGTCGTCGCGCCAGCCGTCAAATGAACCCGTTCAGCCGGAAGAAGCGGCGTCGCCACGCCTTCGATGTTCGGCAAATCGCTCATAAAGTTATAGAGCGGCTGGAGATTTTTTTCGTAAGCGTCGCGCAGAACCTGTCCCAGACGCCCTTCGGCTTCGCCGGCAAAAATCGAAACGCCCATCTCCTGCGCTTTTCGCACTTCGGGGTCGGTTTCCTTAAGCATCGAAATCGTGCCGGAGACGTGAAAGCCGCCGACGGCGACCTGAATATCTCGCTCGCGCAAAGGGCGCGCGATGTCGAGCGCGCGGGGAAATTGATTCGACTGCACGCCGACGAGCATGACCATTCCGGCGTCGGCTTTTTCGATGAGCGAGATTATATGTTTCGGGCGGATGTTCGTGTTCGTTTCGTCAAAGGCGTGAATTTCCAGCTCGACATCCGCGCCCAGAATTTTTTGCTCGCCGCATTCTTTCGCCAGACCGTAAAGAACCGCCAGCGAATTTGAGGGAATCGCCGAGCGCAGCCATTGAATGATATAACCGTCGTCGTCGTAATGCGACGGTTTAACGAGGACGAGGCAGAAACGTTTTTGCTGCTGGTGTGTTTTGCTCATTAAAGTTCGAAGGCTGCGGGCGCTTTAGCATTATAAGGATAAACGGAAAATTATTACATCCGGGCGTCGAAAACTCAAATACGCCGTGATTTTATTACATGTGGAAAGCGAGGAAAGGGACGCTGATTGATTCGGATTATTTAGGATTTTCCGGATTTTATAAAAATTAACCCGGAATAATCTTAAAAAAGCTTTCAATGTTTTTAATGCGAATGATTGCTGCCGCCCGTGTTCATCTGTCTTTCGATTGACCACATTTCTTCGAAAGTCGGCTCGAAGGGATACAGATGCACCATCCAGCCGAGCAGTCGCGGCAGAAATTGCCCGCCCGCCGCCGCGCATTCTTCTCTGGTCGTAATCGAGCCTGCCAGCCCGAATTTATCGCCCTGACCGATTAAGCCTTTGAAGATGTCGCTGCCTTTCGGCAGGCAGATGTTGACGTGCTCGTGCCACTGCGCGACGCTCAACGGAACTCTCTCGTTCAGCTCGTCTTCCGCCATTCCGGCGGGCGCCGTATACATCACTCCGATTAAACGATAGCCGTCCGGGGTTTTCTCGTAGAGCAGGGAAGTCGGGCGTTCCGCGTTGAAACGGCTTTCGGCTTCCATATAATTCGCCAGCTTGTTGAAATGATACATCTCCTGCGGGACTTCGGGCAGCAGGATTTCAAAGCCGTCGCGCAGGGCGATTTTGTAATCCCTGTATTTTTCAATCGCCTGGCGAGCCTGAGCGGCGATTACTTCGGCTCGCGCTTTGTCTTCCGCCGTCCGCGGCGCGCGCAACGGCGTCATGCGCATATGCGGGTCGCCGTGATTTTGTGATGAATCGGCAGCATTCGTGTCGGAGGCATCGGGCGTTTCGGCTTTTTGATTCTGCAGGGTTTGTTCGTGATGGCTTTGCTGCGTATGG
This sequence comes from Pyrinomonadaceae bacterium, assembly GCA_035296345.1. Classification (GTDB taxonomy): domain Bacteria; phylum Acidobacteriota; class Blastocatellia; order Pyrinomonadales; family Pyrinomonadaceae; genus JALZHR01. Next base: position 2,603 of record DATHBC010000436.1, read on the forward strand.
TGATGCGCTGCATTTTGAGCGCACGAAGAAAGCGTAAAAAATGCGAACGCCAGTAAAATCAACGTTTTAAAATCGCTTGTCAGCTTTTTTATCATCATCGTAAAAAGATTTTGGAAGGCTCAACCCGAAAAATACAACTTTCCGAAAAATTAAATTATTTGTTCCCGCTGTTTAGATTGAATTTTCAGGCTCGACTGTTGTCCGGATAAAACAGTCGAAATAACTCGGCGAGAAAATTCAGGAAGGCTGTAGGGTTTCTTCACGCCGGAAAGCGATTTCAGACGACGCGCAAAATCCGATTATCACGCTTCTACAGCGTTTTATCCTTCGGGCTGAGCCGTCGGTCACAAATATATTTTTCTTTCACGAATCAGCGCCTATATTATAATCGAGGAAATTGCGTAGATTTTCCG
>DATHBC010000437.1:0-2050 GCA_035296345.1 Pyrinomonadaceae bacterium
GGGCTAATACCGAACGCGCCCGACCAATCGGGATATAACGGCGAGACTCCCGATTCTGCGGCGACGGCTCGCAAATCAATCTCTTTGTCGGAGGCTGTCCGGACAGGTTCCGGATTGGAAATATATTTCCGTAAAGTCGTTTCGATTTTTTTCGATAATTCCGGCGAGATTTTCAGAGGGCTGTCGTCCGGTCTGCCGGCGAATTAAATAAATTTTTCATTCGCTCGATTGCCGTTTGCAGGTTTTTCATCGACGTGGCGTAGGAAAACCGCAAAAAGCCTTCCGCGCCGAAGCCCGCGCCGTCGGTCACGACGACCTGCGCCTCGCGCAAAAGATATTCGGCGACGGAGCCGGAATTAGCGAATCGTTCGCCCAGCATATCGCGCACATCGACGAAAGCGTAAAACGCGCCTTCCGGCATCGCGCACCGGAAACCTTCTATTCCCGCGAGCGCCGGAATCAGCCAGTCGCGTCGGCGGCAATATTCCGCCAGCATCTCGCCGACCGCCGCCATGGATTTTTCGCGCTGCTCGGTCGCGCGGGCGCAGGCGTATTGCACGAAGCTGGTCGGGTGCGTCGCCGAATGGCTCTGCAATTTCACCATCGCGCGCGTCCATTCTTCATTTGCAATCGTGTAACCGATACGCCAGCCGGTCATCGCGTAAGTTTTGGAAAACGAGCCGGCGACGCAGACGTATTGCCGCAATTCGTCGGGCAAAACGGCTGAGGTGAAAACTTCCGCCGGCGGGTATGCGAAAAACAGGTAACATTCATCGGTCAAAACATAAACTTCTTTTTCGGCGCAGACTTCGGCGATTTTTCGCATCTCGGCGGCGGCGATGACGCGCCCGGTCGGATTGTTCGGCGAGTTAACGATTAAAAGCTTTGTCTTGTCGGTAATCGCTCGTTTGACCTGTTCGGCGGTCAGCACAAAATCCGTTTCCTCGGTTTCGATAAAAACGCCTGTCGCGCGGCAGAATTTGGCGATTTCGGGAAAAGTCACCCAATACGGCTTCGGAATCAGAACCTCATCGCCCGGATTCAGCAAGGTGCACGCGGCGTTAAAAAGCGCCTGTTTTCCGCCGCAGGCTGCCGCGATTTGCTTCGGCTCCACGCTCGCGCCGAACTGCGCCGCGTAAAAAGCGGCGATAGCTTCATGCAGAGTCTTCAGCCCGGCGCTCGGCGTGTATTTCGTCAAGCCCTTTTGCAAGCCTTCGATTGCCAAATCCTTGATAAATTCGGGCGTTTGAAAATCCGGCTCGCCGACCGTCAAATCAATCACGTCAAAGCCCTGCTCGCGCAAATCGGCGGCGGTTTGCGCGGCTTTCAACGTGGAAGACGTTTGCATTCGGGCGACGTTTCCGGAGACGGGAAAAGGTTCGAGCGTGGCGTTTTGCGATTTCATAATTTTGTAGCTTGAAAAACTTATATGGAAATTATCGCCGAATAAGAAATTAAATACAAAAAAATATAAAAACGCGCCGAATTTAAGCCGCTTCCAGAAACTCGACGCGATTTCCGAACGGGTCGCGAAACTCGAAACGCCGGTAACCCGGAATCGGAACGCCTTCCAGAATTTCCACGCCGCGATTGGCGATTTTTTCGCGCCAGCCGTCCAGATTTTCGACTTCATAAGCCAGATGCGCTTTCGTTTTCGCCCGCTCGAAACCGTCTTCCGTCCCGACGTGAACCTGAAACGCGCCGATTTCCAGCCAGAAGCCGCCGCGCCCTTTGAGCGATTCCGGCTTCGGGATTTCTTTTAATCCGAGAAAACCGCAATAAAACCCGCGCGCTTCATCTTCCGCGCCTTTCGGAATCGTGATTTGCGCGTGCTGGACTTTGAGAATTAGAGGATTTTTATTCATTTTATTTTTGTCCACAGATAAACACAGATACACACAGATAAGAAAAAGAATTTGAAATAACAAAATTGTAAGCTTTGCTTACCAATCTGTGTTCATCTGTGTTTATCTGTGGACAATTTTTCGCGCATTTTTCGCTCGACCAGTTCCGGCACGAGACCTTCGACGCGCCCGCCGAGCACGAAAAC
>DATHBC010000438.1:0-2339 GCA_035296345.1 Pyrinomonadaceae bacterium
CGGAAAATCCGATTGTCCGGACGCCGACCGTGCCTTCGATTCTGAAACCGATTGAAACGGGCGTCAGGACTTTGCAGATAAACACGACCGCCGACACCCCGAAAACGGAAAACAATTCAGCCGCTAACAATACCAATGCCGGCGTCGAGATGAGCGCGCCGAAAGCCGAAATCAAGCTTTTGTCGGGTCTGCCGGAAATGAAAGCGGGCGAGAAAACGAAAGTCGCGGTGCTGATAAGGACGGCGACGCCGTTTCGCTCAGCCGTTCTCGGCTTGAAATTCGACGCCGCGAAAGTCGCCGTCCGCGGCGTTCAGTTCGGAGACGTTTTCGGCTCGGGCATCGCGCAGACCGGCGTCACGCCTTTCATGAACATGGGCGGCATGATGCGCGTCTCGCTGTCGTCGGAAAAAGACACGAACGCTTCGAGCTCGGGTATTTTGGCTTATCTGGAAATCGAAGCCTTAACGCCCGGCGTGCCGCAAATCGCGCTGGACACGGAAATGTTGAACGTCCTGACGGTGGACGGAAGAAATTTCGAGTTAAAGTATTAATATGAAGCCGAAAGTCGAGAGCACGGGGTCGAGAGTCCGAAAGTTTTTCGGAACAGCCTTTTTGTCTGAAAATATGTTTCGCCGAAAAAACAAAAACTTTCGACTTTCGACTTTCGGCTCTCGACCTTCCGATGGGTTTACTCTGCTCGAACTTATCATTACTTTGACGGTTCTGGCGGTGATGGTTTTAGCGACGCTTCCGCTGGCGCAAAACTCGGTCAAACGCCAGCGCGAGCAGCAGCTGCGCGAGGCGCTGCGGGAAATTCGGCTGGCGATTGACGAATTTAAGCGCGATACTTACGGCGCGTGCCCGCAAGGCGCGATTAGCAGCAAGAATCGAATTGACCAGCAGCCAAACATTCCGACCGACCCGCGCAGCCGCGTCGTCATCGACGACTGCACGATTTTTACCACCGAAAACGTCGACCGCTACCCGCCGACGCTGGAAGTTCTGGCTGAGGGCGTGAAGGTCAAGGCGCGCGGTCTGAATGTCCAGCAGGGCGGCGCATTCGACGATAAAAACTCGATTGTTTTTAACGATTCGTCGAAAGATTTGAAGAAAGTTTACCTGCGCGAGATTCCGATTGACCCGATAACGGGCAAAGCCGACTGGCGCTTGCGCTCGTCTTATCAGGAAAAAGGCGCGGGCGCGTGGGACGACGTAAATGTTTTCGACGTTCGTTCCAACTCTGACGCGGAGGCGTTAAATGGAGAGAAGTACAGTGATTGGTAAGCCGGAAATGCAGAACGCAAAACGCGAAAGGCAAAATTCTCGGGGTTTTTCATTGCTCGAATTGATGATAGCGATGTTTATCCTGGTTATTCTGCTGTCGGTCGCCCTGCCGACTTATCAATACACGGTTCAGCACGCGAAGGAAACGGTTCTGAAAGAAAATATCCGGCACATTGAAAACGCGATAGACCAGTATGCCGCCGATAAGGGCAAGCTGCCGCAGTCGATTCAGGAACTGGTCGAGGCGAAATATTTGCGCGAAGTGCCGGTCGACCCGATTACCGAAAAAGCCGAGTGGAGCGAAATTCAGGGCGAAGACGGATTTTCCAGCGAAGGCGGACAGGGCTTGGTCGAGGTAAAAAGTCTCGCCGAGGGCGAAGACTCGACCGGAAAACGCTACGACGAATATTAACCGGCGCGCGCTCTGAAGAATGCCGGACGATACGCTAAGCTGCCGCGCGGCGCTCTTAAATTACCGAATCCGGGTTTTAATTAATTATTTTCGATTGTTCGCTCGATGCCGCCGACCGAACTGAGACGAGACGAGGCGATAAAATAAAAAATGTTGGGAAGTTTAACCAAACCGAATTATCCGAAAGCCGCTATCGGCTTGGAGCGCGACGCCGTCACGGCGCTGGTGCTCGAACGTCGCGGCAAAGGTCAATACGGCATCAAACAAGCCGCCACGGTCGTTTTGCCGGAGAACCTTCTGAAGCCGAATTTTTTAGAAGAAAACATCTCGAATCCCAGCGAATTAATCGTTTTTCTCAACGAAGTGGTCAATAATGCGGGCTTGCTCAGGCAAAACCGCTGGTCGATCAGCCTGCCGAGCGCGACGGCGCGCACCGCGATTCTGACGCTGGAAAACGAACCGGCGTCGAAACAGGAGCTGGAAGAAATTCTCGATTGGAAAGCCGAGCGCAGCTTCGGCGCGCCGGCGAGCGAGCTGCGCATCGCGCAGCAGAAAATTTCGCCCGACGCCGGCGGCAAGCCGCGTTATTTCGCGACGGCGGTCAAGCTCAGCATTCTGGACGAATACGAGACGCTTTTTGAAA
>DATHBC010000439.1:0-2657 GCA_035296345.1 Pyrinomonadaceae bacterium
TTTTCGGCAAAAGCCTTAATCATCGCCACCGGCATCAGGCGCAGAAAACTCAATGTCCCGGGCGAAGCGGAGCTGAAGGGCAAAGGCATCCTCGAATCGGGCAAACGCGACGCGGAAAAAGCTAAGGAAAAAAACGTCTGCGTCGTCGGCGGCGGCGACGCGGCGCTGGAAAACGCTTTGATTTTAGCGAAAACGGCTCGCCGGGTAACGCTCGTTCATCGCCGAAAAGATTTTCGCGCCCGCTCAGAATTTCTCGAAAAAGCCTGGCGGAATCCTTCGATTGAAATTTTGACCGGAGCCGCCGTCACAAAAATTCTCGGGCGTGAAAAGGTCGAAGCCGTCGAGATAAAAAATAATAATAAAGTGTTTATTTTGCCCGTCGAAGCCGTTTTAATTCGCGCCGGAGTCGAGCCGAACACGGAAATTTTTCGCGGAAAACTGGAACTGGACGAAAACGGTTATATAAAAATCGACAGCCTTTGCCGGACAAGCGCGGAAAAGGTTTTCGCCGTCGGCGACGCGGCGAATCCGTTTGCGCCGACCGTCAGCAGCGCCGTCGGAATGGGCGCGACCGCCGCCAAAGTGATTCTGAGCAAATTGTCTTTTTAAATTACGAATTACAAATTACGAATTACGAATGAAGGAAATTTCCCGATAAACATATCGAATCTTCTTCCAATTCGTAATTCGTAATTTGTAATTCGTAATTGATTAAAGCGTTAGCGCGCGGCAAAGGCGTCGTTTCCCGTGATTTGCATCAGATGGCGCGTGTCGTTCAGCGCGAGGATGCGAACGTTGCCTCGCCCGCGAAACTCAAAACGGTTTATTCCGCAGTTGGAAGTAATCAGCCACGGCGTCGATGTCGTTTCCGGGTGAATCGCGCCGATAATATAGAGAGTTAGAAAACAAATCGTGCCCGTGTGCGCGAAAATCGCGATGCGCCCGCTTTTGTGTTTTTCAAGGATTTCGCCCAGAATGCCGGTCGTGCGGTCGAGCAGTTGATGATAGCTTTCGCCGCGCGTGATGACGTGCGCGAGCTCGCGATTGACCAGCGCGTAATAATCTTCGGGAAATTCTTTTTTCGCCTCGTCGAAAGTCAAGCCTTCGAGCACGCCGACGTGCCGCTCGCGAAAGGTTTCGGTCGCGTTAACCGGCAGATTTAAAAGCTTTGCCAGAGGTTCGGCGGTCTGTACGGCGCGCAGCAAATCGCTCGAATAAATTGCCGTGATGCGTTCTTTGGCGAGTGCTCTGGCGGTCATCTCGGCTTGCTGTCTGCCGAGTCTGGAAAGCGGCGTGGCGGAATGCCCGCCGAAACGCCCTTCGGCATTTCCGGCAGATTGCCCGTGTCTGATGAGATAAAGCCGCGTGACTTCCATTCTTCCGCTTAACTTTTCAAAATTCGCTCGTAAATTTCGCCTAATTTTAAAACGATTCCAACCGACGGCAATTCGATTTCCTTTTCAATCGAAGTGTATTCGGCGACCTGCCAGCGCCCGTCCGCCTGTTTTATCAAATGCTCGACGCGAATTTCGTCCTGAGCAATCAAAAGATATTCGCGCAAAGATTCGATGCCCTGATAATGCCAGAATTTTTTGCCCCGGTCGTAATTAGCCGTTGACGGCGAAAGGACTTCAATCAGAACGATTGGATTTAAAAGCGTGTCAAATTCTTCGTCCAAAAACTTCGGCTCGCCGCACGCGATAACGACATCGGGATAAGTGAAAAGTCCGGTCGCCGGAATGTGAACGCGCATGTCGTTCGAATACGTTTCACACGGTTTTCCGCGAAGCCGTGAATTGGCGCTGGTAACTAAATTAGTTACCAGAATATTATGCTCGCGGCTCGCGCCGGACATTTGAAAAATCTCGCCTTTGTAAAATTCGTGACGAAACTCCGCCTTGCGTTCAAAATCAAGGTAATCTTTGGCGCTCAAAAGAGTTTTCGGAACGGCTGACATAGATTTTCTGCTTTTTAAGCGGCGACGCTTTCGGCTTTCAGTTTTTCGGCTTGAAAATGCGAAACCAGCGCGTCGATTATTTCGTCAATCATGCCTTCCATAAAAAGGTGAAGCTGGTAAATCGTTAAGCCGATGCGATGGTCTGTGACGCGATTTTCCTTGAAATTGTAAGTGCGGATTTTTTCCGAGCGGTCGCCGCTGCCGACCATCGATTTGCGCTCCGAAGCCAGCGCGTCGTGCTGTTTCTGTTCTTCTATTTCCTGAAGCCGCGCGCGCAGGACGCGCATTGCTTTTTCGCGGTTTTTTATCTGCGATTTTTCGTCCTGCATCGAGACGACAACGCCGGTCGGCAGGTGCGTCAGGCGCACGGCGGAATAAGTCGTGTTGACCGACTGACCGCCCGGACCGGACGAGCAGAAAGTGTCGATGCGCAAATCGTTTTGATTGATTTGCACGTCGACTTCTTCGGCTTCGGGCAAAACGGCGACCGTAATCGCCGAAGTGTGTATGCGACCGGAAGTTTCCGTCTGCGGAACGCGCTGGACGCGATGAACGCCCGATTCATAGCGCATTTTCGAGTAAACTCTGTCGCCTTCAATCATCACGACGGCTTCTTTAATGCCGCCGACGCCCGTGTCGGAAACGTCCATCACGTCGAATTTCCAGCCCTGCCGCTCGGCGTAGCGCGCATACATGCGCA
>DATHBC010000440.1:0-8215 GCA_035296345.1 Pyrinomonadaceae bacterium
CGTCGCCTCGCATCTGGGCAGACCTTTGAAGGACAAAAAGAAAGCCGAAGAAAAGGGAATGCCGTACGACGCGAATAAATATTCGCTCAAGCCGGTTTACGAATACCTGCGCGCCCTGCCCGAATTGCAGGACGTTTCCAAAAGCGGCACGGATGAACCGGTCGTGCAAACCGGCGAGCCGGGAACGGCGGCGTTCGGCAAAGCCGAAATCAAAAACGACCGGGTCTTTTTCGCCGGGGATTGCGTCGGCGACGTCGTTAAAGCGCAGGTCGAAAAGCTGAAAGAAGGCGAAGTTTTGCTGCTGGAAAACTTGCGTCTCTACGCGGGCGAGGAAAATAACGACGACGAGTTTGCCCGCGAATTAGCCGGATTTGCGGACGTTTACGTCAACGACGCTTTCGGCGCGGCGCATCGCGCGCACGCCTCGACCGCGGGTATCACGAAATTCGTCACGGCGGCGGTCGCCGGACTTTTGATGGAAAAGGAGCTTAACTTTTTATCGAAGGCTCTGCACAATCCCGAACGCCCGTTTGTCGCCATCCTTGGCGGCGCGAAAGTTTCCGACAAAATTCCCGTCATCGAATCTTTAATCGAGCGCAAAGTCGATAAATTATTAATCGGCGGCGCGATGGCTTATACCTTTTTCAAAGCGAAAGGCTACACCGTCGGTAAATCCCTGGTCGAAAACGAAATGCTCGAAACTGCGCTGGAAATCGAGCGAAAAGCGCAGGACGCGGGCGTTCAACTGATTCTGCCGACCGACCATCAGGTCGTCGACAGCTACGACCCGCTGAACTCGCGCAAGACGATTCCCGTCGAATTCACCAATAAAGGCTTGGTCGGGCTGGACATCGGCATCGAAACCTCAGCCATTTTCCGGCAGGCGCTCGAAGGCGCGAAAACCATCGTCTGGAACGGACCGATGGGAATGTTCGAGGAAAAACCGTTCGACGAGGGCACGGTCGCCATCGCCCAGGCGGTCGCCGAAGCCACCGCAAACGGCGCAACCTCAATCGTCGGCGGCGGCGATTCGGTCGCGGCAATCAACCAGGCGAATCTGGACGACAAAATCTCGCACATCTCGACCGGCGGCGGCGCGACTCTGGAATTCCTCGCAGGCGACGAGCTGCCCGGCGTCGCGGCTTTGAACGATAAATAAACATGGCAAAAAAAGAAACACAGGTTATATGTTTTTTCGCGCGGGCGGAAAGAGAAATTTATGGCTGTCACGAAAAAAGGGCGCGCGCTGGTGGCGATAATTAACGTTCAGGATAACGTGCCGAAGAATGTGCGCTGGCTTTATCAGTTTATCGACGCTTCGGGCGCGATAGCTTCCGACCTTTTGGCGGTTAAATACGGGAAATATCAGAAGCTTTACGGCGGCAACGCGACGCGGGCGAGATTTGTCAACGCTCTGAAAAATCTGGGCGAAGACGCTTCGGTCAAGGCGTTAGACGTGCTGGTGATGATTCACGGGCTGGACGGAAAGCTGGTTTTTGCCGACGCGACCTGCGATACGGCGGAGCTTTCGGCGGAGATACGGGCGCTCGACTTATCGAATAAGCTCCGGCTGCTTTATTCGACCGCCTGTTACGGTTTCAGTCATACGGGCGATTTCATCAACGCGGGTTTCAGCGCGGCGGTCGGCGCGAAAAAGGTCAACGCCAATGCGGCGAGCGAAGTTCCGGTGCTGTTTTCGATGTGGGCTGCCGGCTCTCGCCTGAAGGACGCCGTCGCGAAAGGCGATTCGTCCGTGACGCGCCGACCGGCGGACAAAGCCGCGCAATGGTTCGGTCGGATTAATAAAACCGCGTGGCGCGACGACGTAAACAGCGAAAAGGTTATCATCGGCAGCAACGGCGTCACCATCACATCGGAAAGCTAATCCGGCGTTAAAACGTCGGGATTGATATTCGGAAAGGCGGCGGCGTAATCCGAATAAAAAAAACGGCTCGGCAAATCCCAAGCCGTTTTTGTTTGTGATAAAATTTCGTTTGTTTCAGCAAATCAAAAAGCGGATGGATTGAGTTTATTCAATGAGAAAACCTGTCATTGCGGGAAACTGGAAGATGTATAAGTTAATGGACGAAGCGGTGCGGACGGCGCTGGCTTTAAAACCTCTGGTCGCCAACGCGAATCATTGCGAGGTCGTCGTCGCGCCGGTTTTCGTTCATCTGAAAACGCTCGCCGACCGTCTGGAAGGCTCGAATATACGCGTCGCGGCGCAGAATTGCGCGGCTGAGCGAAAGCAGAGCGCGAACACGGGCGAGGTTTCCGCCGAGATGATAAAGGACGCCGGCTGCACGCACGTGATTATAGGGCATTCCGAACGGCGGCAGTTTTACGGCGAGACGGACGAAGGCGTGTCTAAAAAGACGCGCGCGGCGCTCGATGCGGGCTTGACGGCAATCGTCTGCGTCGGCGAAAGCTTGCAGGAAAGAGAAGCCGGAAAGCTTTTTGAAGTGGTCGGCAGGCAGCTTCGCGAAGGTTTGGCAGGTTTGACAACCGCCGATATGGAACGTATCATAATCGCTTACGAGCCTGTCTGGGCAATCGGCACCGGAAAGACTGCCGCGCCCGAACAGGCTCAAGAAATGCACGGCTTTATTCGTCAAAAACTGCTGGAATCGCACTCGAAGGAAACGGCGGAAAACACACGGATTCTTTATGGCGGTTCGGTCAAGCCGGAAAACATCGAAATTTTGATGTCGCAGGCGGACGTTGACGGCGCGCTCGTCGGCGGAGCGAGTCTCGAAGCGGAAAGCTTCGCGCAGATTGTGAATTACAAAGGAAGTGAATAGAGAAAAGTGATGGGTAATAGGTAATAAGGAAGAAAATTCCTCCCTATGACCAATCACCAATCACTTATCACCGTTTTAAAAATGTTAGCTTATTTACTTTACGCATTATTTTTTATTTCCTGCATCGTTTTGATTGCGACCGTGCTTTTGCAGCCGGGCAAAACGGACGCGGGCGCTTTGTTTACCAGCAATATTTCCAGCTCGGCTTTCGGACCGCGCGGAACGCAGACGATTCTGTCGAAAATTACCATTGCCGCCGCCGCGACTTTCTTTATCTCGGCTCTGCTGCTGGCGATGCCCGCGATTACGGGAAATATCTCGGTTTTGCAGACGGTCGGCGAATCTCCGGCAGCCCCGACCGACGTGCAGCAGGAGCAGCAGTCGCCCGTCATCGACCCGCAGCAGAATTTATTCAATACGAATACGAATGCCGGCGAAAACAATCCGGCGAACGTCAACGCGGCAGTCACGAACACAAACGTCAGCATGACGAACGCGGGCGCGAATTCCAACGCGGCGAACGCTAACAGATAGTTCTTTGCAGTAGTTTTAAAAAGAGCGAAAGCTCCCCAAGCCCAGGTGGCGGAATTGGTAGACGCGCACGTTTGAGGGGCGTGTGGAGAGATCCGTGCTGGTTCGATTCCAGTCCTGGGCATAATATGGAAAAGGTTTACGAAATTGAAACTTCGTAAACCTTTTCTGTTTTTAAAGTAAATTAAGCCGGATTAGATAAATTAAGAAATACAAGGTTTTAAGTGTTTTATTCAGAGATAACTTTAAGTGTCTGTCTGCCGACACTTAAAGTTATCTCTTAGCCTTTTAAAGCGGAATATTGCCGTGTTTTTTCGGCGGGTTTGAATCGCGTTTGTTTTGCAGAAGCGAAAGCGCGCGAATCAGTTTCGGGCGCGTCTGGCTCGGCTCGATTACCTCGTCGATGAAGCCGCGTTCAGCCGCGATATACGGATTGGCGAATTTTTCTTCAAACTCGGAAACCTTCGCTTTGCGAAAATCTTCGCCGTTTTCCGAGATTTCCTTTCTCAGCAAAACGCCGACCGCGCCTTCCGCGCCCATAACCGCGATTTCAGCCGTCGGGTATGCAAAATTTATGTCAGTGCGGATGTGTTTGGAAGCCATGACGCAATACGCGCCGCCGTAGGCTTTGCGCGTGATGACAGTGATTTTCGGGACGGTCGCTTCGGCGAACGCGTAGAGAAGCTTTGCGCCGTGGCGGATAATGCCGAAATGTTCCTGGTTGACGCCGGGCAGAAAGCCGGGAACGTCTTCAAACGTAATGAGCGGAATGTTAAAGCAGTCGCAGAAACGCACGAAACGAGCGGCTTTAACCGACGCGTCGATGTCGAGGACTCCGGCTAAAAACGCCGGTTGATTGGCGACGATGCCGACCGAATGACCGCCGAGACGAGCGAAGCCGATGACGATATTCGGCGCGTAATGCTCCTGCACTTCAAAAAAATAATTTTCATCGACGACATTGTGAATGATGTCGCGGATGTCGTAAGGCTGGTTGGAAAATTCGGGAACGATTGAGTTCAGTTTTTCGTCCGTACGATTTACCGGGTCGCTGCTCGACGCAAACGGCGGGTTTTCCATATTGTTCGAAGGAATAAAGGAAAACAATTCGCGCGTCAGGCGCAGGCAGTGCTCGTCGTCGTCCGCCGCAAAATGCGCGACGCCGGATTTCGCGTTGTGCGTCATCGCGCCGCCCAGCTCGTCTTTCGTCACGGTTTCGTGCGTCACGGTTTTTATGACGTCCGGTCCGGTGATAAACATATACGACGAATCCTTGACCATGATGTTAAAGTCAGTAATCGCCGGTGAATAAACCGCGCCGCCCGCGCAAGGTCCCATAATGCAGGAAATCTGCGGGACGACGCCGCTCGCCAAAGTGTTGCGCAGGAAAATGTCGGCGTAGCCGCCCAATGAGACGACGCCTTCCTGTATGCGCGCGCCGCCCGAATCGTTTAAGCCGATAACGGGCGCGCCGGTTTTCATCGCCAAATCCATCACCTTGACGATTTTCTGGGCGTGCGTCTCGCTTAAGGAACCGCCGAAAACCGTAAAATCCTGCGCGAAAACGAAAACCTCGCGCCCGTCAATCAAACCGTGCCCGGTGACGACGCCGTCGCCCGGAAACCTTTGTTTGTCCAGACCGAAATCCGAAGACCGATGGACGACGAATTTGTCGAATTCTTCAAAAGAGCCTTCGTCCAAAAGAAATTCCAGACGCTCGCGCGCCGTCATTTTCCCGGAAGCGCGCTGTTTTTCCATCCGCGCCGCGCCGCCGCCCTGCTCGGCAAGTCGCGACTTTTCCTGCAAAAGTTCCATTTTATTCATAGATTTAGCTATTGGCTGCATAAAAATAAAGTTTAGCGAGTTTGCAGACTTTTGCAAGCACATCCCGGTCAAAGGTCGGAAATTTCTCTCAGAATTTCGGGGAAAATGCGGCTGCGGATGCTTCTTAAAAAAGTCTCGGTCTGGCGGATTTCGTCGTTGACCGCATTAATCGAATCCTGAATCTCGTTTATCAGACTGTTTATCTCGGTTCGTTGCCGCGCCAGCGCGCGTCGACGGTATTCGCGCAGCTCTTCCGCGTCGCCGACGCTTCCGCGCACGGCGATGCTGCGGTCGATGCTGTCGGGTTTCGAATCGCTTTCGTTTTGAGCCAGGCGCATCCGCGCGGCGGTCTGCCTTTCGGACAGCGTTATTTTTAAGGTTTGCAGGGTGGAAAGCCTTTGTTCGGCGCGATTCAGGAACTCGAAGGCAGCCAGAAGCTTCTGCTGTCTTTCGGTCAGACGCAAGCCCTGATTGCTGTTAAATGTTTCGGAGAAATTTTTGAGCCGCTCGTTAAAATCGTTCACCGATTTTGAAATTTTCGCCAGTTCTTTGGCAATGTTCGTGACGGATTCCGCCGTCTGGCGATTGTAATATTCGCTGTTGATGATTGATGCGGCGGATTGTTCGTTCTGAGCGTAAAGGGCTTTCGGGGCGAAAATCAGTATTACGGTTAGAAAAATAAGCATTTTCGGCGTCATTTCCAGGTTCTCCTTTTAACCCGAACAATGTAACACGCTTTCGCGCCCGCGATAAACTAAACCACCATCCTTTTTCTGATACTGCGCAAAGCCCATTCGAGCAGAAAAAACGTGACCAGCGAAAGATAAATCATTTCGAAAATATGCCGCGTTTCAAAATTTCCGCTCAGGCAGGCGCGCGTCAAATCAATCACGCTCGTCGTCGGCAGAATATACGCGACAATTTGCAGCCAGAAGGGAAGCTGCGTAATCGGAAACCACGCGCCGCACAGAAAAATAGTCGAGAAAAAGAACGCGAAAAAGATGTTGAAATGGTCAATCTCGAAAATGTGCGCCGTCAAGCCGAGTCCCAGGCTGCTGAGAAACAGGCAGCCGACGAGCAGCGGAATGATTGCCAGCGGCGTGAAAAGAGAACCGGCTGCGCCGAAGGCGATGACCAGCGGCAAAATAAAAAGACAGTCGACCGAGCCTTTCGTCACCGCCCAGGTTATCTCGCCGAAGGCAAGCGATTCGGCATTGACGGGCGTGGCGAGAATCGCGTCGTAAGTCGATTGATAAACCATCCGAAAATACGCGCCGTAAGTCATCTCGAAAACCGCCCGCATCAAAACCGTAAACGCCAGCACGCCCGCGCCGACAAACGCCAGATAACTCAAGCCTTCGACCTGTGAGGCGACCAGCGAGCCGACGCCGAAACCAAAGGCGAAAAAAGTAAAAATAGGCTCGATAACCGGCGCGATGAGCTCCGTTTTCCAGAGCCGCAGATAAACGCGCGAGTTTCGCCGCCAGACGGCGAAAACGTCCTGCAAATCAATTTTGGAAAGCGCCAGATGCATTATTCAAAAGCGAACGGAAACTGTCTCTGTTTTATCATCTCCAGCAGCTTGTTCAGGCTTTCATCGACTTTATATTTTATCTCATCCGAAAAATTAAATTCACGGGCGGTTTCTTCGTATTCGTCCAAATCCAGAATCTCAAGGCTGAAATCGCTCCAGACGAGAACGTCGATTTCCAAATCTATGTAGTCCAGAACGCCGTTTTCAAACGACGGCGGGCGATTGACATTGCAGTAAAAATTTCGCAAATCGCCGCCGGGGTCGTGAAATCGGAAAACGTTATACCATTCGTTTTTCCAGTAATACTCGTAACTGATTGTGCCGCGTCTGATAACGCCTAATTTGGGATGTTTGACTTCCGAGACGAACTCGCCGACAAACAAATAAAATTCGGCGGTTTCTTCCAAAAGCTCGGCTTGCCACGTGCGATGGATTCTGCCGTCGAATTTTCGGGAATTTATTGTGATTAGAGAGCTGTTCGGGCTGCCGCTGTGGTCACTCATTTAAAATCAACCAGCCTGACGAAGGAAACCAGCGCGTCGTTAAACGCTTCGGGTTGTTCGAGATTTGAATAATGCCCGGCGTTTTTGATTTTTGTCAGCGTCGCACCGGGAATTTCGGATTTCATTTTTTCGGCAATTTCCGGACTGGTTACATTGTCATCCTCGCCGAAAATTAAAAGCGTCGGGACATTTACGTCTTTTAAAAGAGCGGTGTGGTCTTGTCTTTCCGCCATTCCGCGCAGCGCCGCAATCGCCGCCTGCGGGTTTACCGAGGCAAACGCCGCGCGCAGTTTTTCGACCAAATCCGCGTTATTTTCCTTTGTCCAGTCGCCAATCAGCTTCGGCAGCATTCCGTCAATCAGAGCCTGCGCGCCGGATTTTTCGATTTCGTCAATCAAATCGAATCGAGACTGCCGCTTTTCCTCGGAATCCGCCGCCGGATTTGTGTCGAACAAAAGCAGCCCCGCGAATCTTTCGGGAAACAGCCGGTAAAAATTAAACGTGACGTAGCCGCCCATCGAAAGACCGCCGATAATGGCGCGCTCGATTTTCAGATTGTCCATCAAATCCTTGACATCTGTCGCTAAATCTTCCATCGAGTTGATGTCCGCAAAATTATGATTTTCGCCGAAGCCGCGCAAATCAGGCAGAATCACGCGAAAACCGGCATCGGCGAGCGCCTCGATTTGCATCTGCCACATTTTTCGTGAAAGCGGAAAAGCGTGCAGCAAAACGATTGGTTTTTCGCCGCCGGCGCTCTCTTCAAAGGGAATTTTCATATATTTCTTTATTATGTTTTCGGCAGACGCACGACCAGAACCGAGCACGGCGCGTGGTGCACGACCGAATCGGAGACGGAGCCGAGCAGGAGCCGCTCCCAGCGATTATAGCCGTGCGAGCCGACCACGATTAATTCGGCGTGCATCTGCTCGGCGGTTTCGACGATGCGGCTTTCGGGCGAACCGAATAAAACATCGGTCGTAATCGTTACATTCTGTTCTGCAAAACGGCTTTCGAGCCTG
>DATHBC010000441.1:0-10892 GCA_035296345.1 Pyrinomonadaceae bacterium
ATTGCCGAAGTTTCTGATGTTGAGGATGATAGCCTCCGCTCCGCCGGTTGCCGAAAGCGTTATCGGCGTTCCCTTTTGACCGTACTTTACCGCATTGTTCAACAGGTTGGAGAGAACCTGCTGAAGCCGTGCAGAATCAAAACGCCCGTCTAGATCGCCCGAACTCTCAAAGGAAAAAACGGCATCGGGATAAGCGGAGCGTACCTCTTCAAGAGCTACTTTGCAGACATCTTCCATATTCGCCCGCTTGAGAATTATCGGTATTTCGCGCCCGATTTGAGCGCCGGCATAAGTCAGCAGGTCAGTAATCATCCGGCTCATGCTGGAAACATTTCTTTTGATGAGGGTAGCAATATCGAGTTGTTTAATTTCATGTCCTTCTGATTTCGAAAAAACGGAAGCTGCCATTGAAATGGAAGACAACGGACTTCTGAGGTCATGACCCAGAATGGCTAAAAAGGTTTGTCGCGAGCGATCTACTTCGTCTGAATACCGGACAATGGATGCCGCCAGCGCCTGGTCGATTGCTTCGTTAAATCGCATCATGTCGTTAAATTCGGAATCGCCCAATTCCGTCAGTTGCTCTTTCCACATCCTGATAACGCTCGCTCTTAATGCCCGGTACTCGCTTCCGAGCTGCTTCAAATCAAATCCGGCGAGATGACGCAAAGCGCCGTGAGTGGTTGCGGCGGTTTCTTCTCCAGCCAGAACCGGCGCGAGGTCTTTTGATTTGTCGGATTGTTCCTGGTCGGTCTGATGGGTTTCTATGTCTTTTGCCACCGCCTCCAGAATCTGCTTGGCGTGGTCTCGCAGTGCCAGCGAGTCCATTGTTTCAGCCGCCGGTAGGATTGTCCTGGCAAAAGACTCCCACTCGGCAAGGATAATTTCCATGTTTTCGACAATAAACTTAGAAAGTTTCATTTAATTTGACTATATCACCGGTTTCGTCAATAACGCCTGATAGCGGCGGGCAACCAAAACTGTATTAATTATCTTTTGAGACACGGCACTATCTTACAGCTAAAATCGGAATTTGTCGGTAAAAGGGAATTACACAAAAAAATTTACAAGCCGGTTTATTGTCGCGTTGAGCGAACGGCTAATCTGCTAAATTATCCAATCCGTCGCGGGTGGTGTCGAACATTTCGATTACATCCCGTTCAAATTTATCCGCTGCGGCGATGTATTCCGGGCTGTAATTGCTCTCCGTCTTTACTTCGGAAAAAACTTTCAAGGTTATTTCTTTCTGCGAATCAATCATTTCCCGCAATTCTTCTTTAGAAGCGAGCCCTTTCGTATATAAAAGCCTGATTAAACCCGTGATTATTGCGGCGTGATATGTGCTGTGAACATTAAGAGACTTAATCGCTAAATCGTTCGTTAAAGACCCGTTATTTTTTGTTTCGCTCATAATTTTATTTTGTCGCTTATATTGTATGAACCGCTGCACGAAAATGTCTACTGTTCGGAATCTTTGCCGGCGGATCGGTTTTAAATAAAATCATTTCTTATTGCTCTGTTCGGTAATATATTGTTTTTGTAATTCCACTGCTTTGAAGGGTTCGGCTGCTGCCTTGTCGTTTAGCTGCTTTACTTTATCATATTACTACCGGCAATCAGATGCTTTTCTGTGAACTATAGACCTGTTACCGTTAGTGTTTGTGATTTCTTCGACGCATTCTTTGATTCGATACCTTTTGCCGTCAAACCTTGCCGTTCCTAAATAATGATTCATTGCTCCCGAATGCTCGCGTGTCAGCAAAATTCGATAACTTTACGTAATCTGATTTTTAATTTCTATTTTTTCAATAGAACCGGCATCGAAAATAATCCGGTATTTATTACCACTTTTGCTCAAAATCCAGGTTGAACAGTTTCCCGTTGCGCCGCAATAAAACATGCCTTTCGGGCTGTTTTTAGCTCTCAGGATTATTTCTTTAACATTGTCTTTGTTCAAATCCGGCTCCGATTGGATTTCAAATAATTCGTTGCAATTTTCAATCTGCTTTTCTTCGATGAACTCATTTATAAATTTCCCGTTGTTGCGGTCAGCTTTTAGATTGCTCAAAATAAAAGAAATGGCTTTGTTCTGACAAACGAATTTATTAGTCGAAACTGTATCTCGATATTTTTGAGCGTGAGTGAGTAAAGGCGTGCAAACCATCAAAAATATAAACAGGATAGTTAATTTCATAGATTTGTCATTTTTGTCTCAAAAAGGGTCGTTTTTGAGACAGTATAGACCAATATTACAGAGTTGGCACACAGTAGCCGCACAAACAAGAAAAGGGCAGCCTAATTGGTTGCCCTATCTTATTGAAATAAATGGTGATCCGAGTAGGACTCGAACCTACGACCCAATGGTTAAAAGCCATTTGCTCTACCGACTGAGCTATCGGACCACTTTAAAAAGAGCTTGCTGCGGCGGCGTTATAAGCGAAATATTTTCACTTGCCGAAATAAAAATGATACACATTGAGATTTAAGTTGGCAAGTCGGTTTTGCGTGAAAAATTTCTCGTTTATGAATTATTTGCGGCAAAGCGGCTTTGTTTCCACCAGTTTATCGTTTTCTCCAAGCCTTCCTCCAAGCCGACGAGTTTTTCGTAATTCAGATTTTCTTTGGCGCGGGAATTATCGGCTTGCGAGTGTTTTACGTCGCCGGTTCGCTCGGTTTGATATTCAGCCTGAACGTCGGGTTTACCGGTTATTTTTTTCAGCACTTCGAGAAGCTGGTTCAGGCTGATGCGCTCGCCGTTTGAGCAGTTCATTACCTGACCGATGCCTCTGGTCGTCTGCGCGGCTTTGATGTTGGCGTTGACGACGTTGGCGACGAATGTAAAATCACGCGATTGCTCGCCGTCGCCGTAGATAATGGGAGTTTTGCCGCTCATCAGCGCGTCGATAAATCGCGAAATTACGCCGGAATACATCGAAGAAGGATTCTGGCGCGGTCCGAAAACGTTGAAATAGCGCAGGGAAATCGTCTCCAGATTGTAAACGTTGCTGAAAACCTGGCAGTAATATTCGCCCATCAGCTTTGCCGCCGCATAGGGCGAAAGCGGTTCGGGACGCATCGTTTCGACCTTCGGCAGAGTTTCCTGATTGCCGTAAGCCGAGCTGGAAGCTGCGTAAACAAGGCGTCGGACGCCCGCGTCTCTGGCTTTCAGAAGCAGGTTGAAAGTGGCGTTGACGCAAGCGGCGTGAGTTTCCTGCGGGTTATCGACCGAGCGCGGAACCGACGGCAGCGCCGCCTGATGAAAAATAATCTCGACCCCGTCGAGCGCCTTTTGCAAAGCCGCGTCGTCGTTTAAATCGCCTTCGACAAACTCGAAGTCACCCTCGATTTCTTCCAGATTTTCGCGAAAGCCGGTCGCCAGATTGTCGATAATCGCGACCTTTGCGCCCTGCCGGATAAGCTCGCCCGCCAGATTAGAACCGATAAAGCCCGCGCCGCCGGTGACTAAAACTTTTGATGTTAAATTCATATTCAGTTTAAAAAGGAAATATAAGAAAGGCGGAAGCTTTGCTGTAGAAAACCTCCGCCTGATTATTTTAAACGTTTGCGCTGAAACTGCAAATTAACGCCCGACGCCGATGTAATCAAATCCGAGCTCGCGCATGTCCTTCGGCTCGTAGATATTGCGCAGGTCGGCAATCTTCGGCGATTTCAGAAGGGTTTTGACTTTTTCCATATCGAGCGCGCGAAACTGATTCCACTCGGTGATGATAACCAGCGCGTCGGCGTCGCGGATAGCGTCGTATTCGTCGGTAGCAAACTCGACGTCATCCAGACAATGTTTGGCTTCTTCCATCGCGACCGGGTCAAAGGCTTTAACCTGCGCGCCGAGCTTTTGCATTTCCTTTATAATATTAATCGCCGGAGATTCGCGCATATCGTCGGTTTCGGGTTTGAACGAGAGACCGAGGACGCCGATTTGCTTGCCGTTTAAATCGCCGACCAGTTTTTCGATTTTCGGAACCATCGCCTGACGCTGACGCTCGTTGGCTTCGATGACGGCATCGACGACCATCGTTTCAATATTGTATTTATCGCCGACCTTGGTAAAGGCGCGCGTGTCTTTCGGAAAACACGAGCCGCCGTAGCCGGGACCGGGATGCAGGAATTTTCGACCGATGCGATTGTCCATCCCGATTCCGCGCGCGACGTCGTGAACGTCGCAGCCGATGGCGTCGCACAGGTTGGCAATCTCGTTGATAAACGTGATTTTGGTCGCCAGAAAAGCGTTTGCGGCGTATTTGATAAGCTCGGCGGCTTCGAGGGAAGTAATGACAATCGGCGTTTCTATCAGATAAAGCGGGCGATAGAGGTCTTTCATTATCGCGACGGCATCCGGTTCGTTGCTGCCGATGACGACGCGGTCTGGTCGCATAAAATCCTCAATTGCCGCGCCCTCGCGCAAAAATTCCGGGTTGGAAGCGACGCCGAAATTGGTTGTTACCTTTTGGTTTTCGGCGACAAATTCGCGCAGCCAGTTACCCGTTCCGACGGGCACGGTCGATTTCGTGACGATAACCTTGTAGCCGTTCATCGCCTGCGCAATGTCTTTCGCCGCCTGCTGGTAATAGCTCATATCGGGCGAGCCGTCCTTTTTCGGCGGCGTGCCGACGGCTAGAAAAATCACCAGAGCCTGCTCGACCGCCGATTTGATGTCGGTCGTGAAATGAAGACGACCGGCTTTGCTGTTGCGCTCGACAATCTGGTCTAAGCCCGGTTCATAAATCGGTATAATACCTTGATTTAAACGTTCGATTTTATTCCGGTCGACGTCGACGCAGGTCACTTCAACACCGAATTCGGCAAAGCAAGCGCCCGTCACTAAACCGACGTAACCTGTTCCAATAACTGCAATGTGCATAAATAAATATTATTCCTGACTTCTTGTTAAATAATTCACAAATCTAAACAAAGTTTTGCGGGTCACGTTTTTATCGAACATGACCCGCAGGTTTTAAAGCTATTAGTTTCTGCCCTTTAAGACACGCCTTGCTGAATTAGCGAGTCGGGCTGACAACAACCGTTCCGCCGCCGTCCGTGCTGGTATCGCTGCCTTGCGAGCCGAGGTAGATTCCCGCGCCGACCGTTCCGGCAATCGCCAGCAGAATCGCGGCAAGCGCGCCCGCGCCGATATTGGCAACCGGAACGGGAACAACCGTTCCCGGACGCAGACACGGTTTGCAGCCGGTTTGCGAAAGATTTCCAGCGACCGCATCCGTTCCGGCGGCAACCTGTTTGTCGTTATTGCCGCTGCGCATCGTGACCAAGCCGCTCAGAGTATCGACGTGCGTGTGCGAGCATTCGATGTCGACGGCGAAGCTGTTTGCCTGCCCCGTATCCGCCAGGATGGTCGCGTCCTTAGTGGTAATGGTCGTCGCCACGCCGGCGGCGTTCGTCACGCGCACCTTTCCAGCCGACATCATGCCGATGATGCTGGTAGCGGTAAATTTCAAAGTCATTGTGGAATCGGCGAGAAGCTCGATTCTTCCCGTTTTTCCAAGGCTGACGACCGCGGTCGAGTCCGCGCCGGTGGCAATCGTGCCGCCGCTGACGAACGTCGAATTAGAAACTGCCGGCTGCCCGTTGACGGTGACTTGTCCGGTGACGTTAATGACGCCGGTCCCATCCGTCGGTGCGGCTAAAGCAACCATCGATGTGACGCTCCAAATGGCGAAGGTGGCTAAAAGTGTAATAGATTTACGAATCCAATTTCTGTTGAGCATTTGTTCTCCTCCTATCAATCAAACCAAAAATATAAAAATGGCTTGCACTGATAATGTTGTTTAACGACTCGGGCTGACGACGACTGTTCCGCCGCCGAGCTGTATGTCGTTGTTATCAGTGGTTGCCGCAATGACGACGGCTGCTGCCGCGCCGCCTAAAATCAAAGCAAATACCCACCAAGCCGCGCCGCCGTCGTTGTCGTCGTCGTTAGTTTGCTGAGCCGACGCCGCCGAGACGGATTCACCGGCGCTGAGTTTCGTCACTTTGCCGTCCGGGGTTTTGATGCTGACGTTATCGGCGCTTAAAGCCGTTACTTTACCGGCAGTCAAGTCGCCATTTAAACCTTTTTCATTAAAAGACACCGAAATGGTCGTGTTCGGGGCAAGCTCGATTTTGCCTATTTTGCCTAAATTAATAACCGCGCTGGAAGTTTCAGATGTTGTAATCGTGCTTGCCGAAAAGATTGCGCGACCGCTCTGTGCCGCTTCACCGTTTACTTTAACCACCGGGATTTCCCCGCCGACGGCTTTGCCCGAAACCGTCAACTCACCCACCATCTTGTCAGGACTTGCCAACCCAACCATTGAGTATGTCGCGTAGACCGCAACAACCAAGCACAGGGAAAGTGCTTTCCGAATCCAAACTTTGCTAATCATATTTCTCCTCTTGAACCGCTTTGAATCAATAATTTAAAAAAATCTATGCCTTGTATCTTTTACACGAATTATTTCCCGATGTCAATGAAAAATGGCGTCAATTGCGAAATTTAAGGCTAAGTTTTTATATAACTTACGAACATTAAACAAATAAATTTAATGTAAGCTATCTTAACAGATTTCACCCCGATAATGAAAGTTCTTTTTGACTGAAAAATGGTTTATTATCGAAGAAAATTTTTCCGCCGATTCAACAATATGACCAAAACGCTTTTTTATGCATTTTTTTTCGTGGCTTTTATGACAATCGAAACCTTTTCCCAGAGTGAATCAATGAACGTTCCGAGCCAATGGCAAACTTTTGCCGAGCAAACCGAATACCGGAAAACGCCGCGTTATTCCGAGACTATCGCCTACAGCCGGAGATTAGATAATTCTTCTGATTTGATAATTTACAAGCCTTTCGGCAAGAGCGGCGAAGGACGCGATTTGCCGCTTCTCGCCGCGGCGAACGGGAAAACTTTTACGCCCGCCGCGGCGCGGAAAAAAGGAAAAGCCGTCGTTTTAATCCAAGCCTGCATTCACGCGGGCGAATCCGACGGAAAAGACGCCGGGCTGGCGCTCCTGCGCGACGTCGCGATAACGAAAACGCGTCTCAGTCTGCTCGATAACGTCGTCGTCCTTTTCGTCCCGATTTACAACGTCGACGGGCACGAGCTTTTTTCGGCTTACAACCGCATCAATCAGGTCGGACCGGACGAGATGGGCTGGCGCGGCACTTCGGCGAATCTGAATCTGAACCGCGACTATATGAAGACGGACGCGCCGGAAACGCGCGCCTTTTTAAAGCTCTGGAACGAATGGAAGCCGGATTTTTTCATCGACTCGCACGTCACGGACGGCGCGGATTTTCGCTACAACATCACGTATGAATTCGCTCATTTCGAGGAAGTCTCCCCGTTTATTAAAGGCTGGATGGACGAGATTTTCGAGAAAAAAGTCGTTCCGAAAGTCGAGAAGGAAGGCAATCTTTTGTCGCATTATCTGGAATTTAACGGGCGCGAAGTCTCGTCCGGCGTGACGACTTTTATCGCCACGCCGCGCTTTGCGACCGGTTACGCGGCTTTAAGAAATCGCCCCGGATTATTGATTGAATCGCATTCGCTGAAGCCGTATAAATCGCGCGTTCGCGGAACTTACGACGTTTTCTGGAAAACGCTGGAAGAAATAAATCTGAACCGGGAGAGCCTGTTCGAAGCGAATCGCCAAGCCGACGCGGAAACCGTCGGGCGCGGGCAAACCTATGATGCGAACAACAAATTTCCGCTTCGCTTCGAGATTACCGGAAATTCCGTCCCGTTCGATTTTAAGGGCGTCGAATATCGCCTGGAAGACAGCGAAATTTCCGGCGCGAAACGCATCGTTTACGGCACGAAGCCTCTGGACGTGACGATTCCGAAATTCGACGAAGCGCGCGTTTCCGCTGCGGTCGCGCCGCCGCTCTATTACATCGTTCCGCCACAGTGGCAAAGCGTTATCGAAGTCCTGCAGGCGCACGGCGTTCGCTTTCAGCGAACCGCGAAGCCTCTGAAAATCGAGGTCGAAAGCTATCGTTTGACCGAACCGAAATGGTCGCCCGCTTCGTTTGAGAGCCGTCTGCCGGTGAATTATAAAACGAATCCAATCAAAGAGATGCGCGAGTTTCCGGCAAATTCCGTCGTCGTTCCGCTTAACCAGGAAACGGCAAATGTAGCGATTCACCTGCTCGAACCGCAATCGGGCGATTCTCTCGCCGCCTGGGGATTTTTCAACGCGATTTTCGAGCAAAAGGAATATTTCAGCGATTACA
Organism: Pyrinomonadaceae bacterium; assembly: GCA_035296345.1. GTDB lineage: Bacteria > Acidobacteriota > Blastocatellia > Pyrinomonadales > Pyrinomonadaceae > JALZHR01. Next base: position 8,248 of record DATHBC010000441.1, read on the forward strand.
TTATGGAGCCAATCGCGCGCGAAATGCTGGCGAAAGACGCGAAACTGCGCGGGGAATTCGAGGAAAGATTAAAGGACGAAAATTTTCGCAAAAACGCGGGCGCGCGCCTGAGATTTTTCTACGAGCGCTCGCCGTATTTCGACAAACGCATCGGGCTTTATCCGGTCGGGAGAATCGTTACTGAACTGAGAGGGGAGAACTGAGAACTGAGAACTGAAAATAGTTGTTAGTCATCGGTTATAGCTATTTACTTCTCAGCTATCAGTTCTCAGTTCTCAGTTCTCAGTTCTCAGTTATTTAAATGACGGCTTCCGAACCGATGATTTTGGTGACGCCGCCGGCAATCGTCTGCCCTTTGATGAAAATCGTCAGTCCGCGCCGCTCGTTCCGGCTTAATTCAAGCAAATCCTTGGACATTTCAAATCTGTTTTCCGCGTCCTGCTCCTCTAACAATAAGAAAAAAATAAAAATTACGAGAACAGATATAAAATTATTTCCAGTACATTACCGTGCCTTCGTAGCTTTTCCAATGTTTGCTGCGGGCGTTCAGCCAGCCGATGTCGCGGTCGCTTTCAGTCAAGTCCCAGTTGTTATAAGGGTCGACGATTTTTATCTTGCCGTTGTCCGGGTTAACGCCGGTGACGACGATTGCGTGCGCGCTGTTTCCGTACCAGTAGCCGCCGACCCAGAGCGGACCTTTTTTGGATACCAGATCGTACAGAATTTCTTTGGTGTAATCGCCCGCGCCGGTCGGCTGCATTCCCATCGCCCGCGCCACCTGATAGCACTCGCCGGGCGCGATGCCTTCTTTGGATAAATAGTCAGACCAGTAATCCGTGTCCGAATCAATCTTGCTGCAAATCTGCGATTTCTTTTTGCTCGTGTCGCCCTGGTCGATTTTCCATTGAAACATCATTTCCAGACAGGTCAGCCAGCAGGTCGACGAATACACCTGTCTCAGCGGTTTGATTGACGGTGCTACTTTAAACATTGCCATTAAATTTTCCTCTTCAGATAAAAAAAATATAGATAAATCCTTTTTTTAGACTGTTACTATCCGATTATTTTGCGTTGTTCGTTTGAAAGAAAAATGAAAATGACTACCTATTTAGGTAGTCATTTCGTAATCCGAAATAAATTCGATAAATAAACGCCGGGCGCAAATCGCGCCGGTCTTCGACAATCTTGAGTTCAGATAACTTTATATCGTTTTCCTGTTTTATTAAACGCAAATCTCGCCGTGCGGCACGCAGCCCCACGACGCGGGATAATTTTCAATCGAGCCGAAACGCCGGTGATGCTGCTTTTGATTGTGAATGTAACGCCTGACGCGCCCGCTCTGCGAAAGGCTCACGGTAAACGCCTGATAATCTTCCCGCCACGCGAAATCGCTGCACAGAACGTTGCGCCGCACCCAGCTTTGCGAAAGCAGCTTCAGGCGGCGCACAATGTCCGCCAGGGCGTCGGTCGAATTCAGATTGACCAGCAGGTGAACGTGGTCGCCCGCGCCGCCAATCGCTTCCAAATCGCATTTTAAAGCCCGCAGGCAGCCCGCTATATATTTATAAAAAAGATTTTGCCACGCTTCGTCTATCGCGCCGCCTTTATCCAGATGAAAAACAATGTGATATTGCAGCGACAAGGGATTTGTCGTGGTCGCCGGTTTGGAAAAACTCAGCATCGCCGGAGCGTCAAAAACGGTCGTTGCCGAAGAATCAACGGATGATAGTCTCATATAATCAAAATCTCCTTCGCCGGAAAATATTTCCCGGTCGAAAGTTAGGATAATTGATTACCGTCACCATTTTCACCGCCCATTTAGGTAGTAAAATTTTCGTTTTTTTTCGGCGTGAAGATGAATTTCCGGCAAGCCGGTCGTGCCTCTGGCAGGAAAGTCGGGAATTTATCAATTACGAATTACGAATTACGAATTACGAATTGGAAGAAATGACCTTTAAGCCTGGAAGTTTGATTCGGCTCAAATCCTCAGAGGTCAAAAATCAAAGGTCGAAGCTCAAAGCTATCTTTTAATTCGTAATTCGTAATTCGTAATTTCGTAATTCGCAATTCAAAGCAGCGTTTCCGCTTGTTTTTTATTCTTCGTCCCGGCGCAGTTTTTCCAGCACGGAAAAATCTTCGAGCGTGGTGACGTCGCCGGCGACGGTTCCGCCTGATGCTAATTCGCGCAGCAGGCGGCGCATGATTTTGCCGCTGCGGGTTTTCGGCAGCATGTCGGTGAAACGCAAATCGTCGGGTTTCGCCAGCGAGCCGATTTCCTTGACGACGTGCGCGCGAAGCTCCTGTTTTAAGGCTTCGCTGCCCTGCCGCCCGCCTTCGAGCGTGACGAACGCGGCGATCGCCTGACCTTTGATGTCGTCCGGGCGACCGACGACCGCGGCTTCGGCGACCGCTTCGTGCGAGACGAGCGCCGATTCGACTTCGGCGGTTCCGAGGCGATGACCGGAGACGTTGATGACGTCGTCAACTCTGCCCATAATCCAGAAATAACCGTGTTCGTCGCGCCGCGCCCCGTCGCCCGCGAAATAAACGCCGGGAATTTCCGACCAGTATGTTTTTTTATAGCGTTCATCGTCTTTGTAAATCGTCCGCAGCATCGACGGAAACGGTTTCGTGACGACCAGATA
>DATHBC010000442.1:0-8326 GCA_035296345.1 Pyrinomonadaceae bacterium
CGGCGGCCCTGGCGCGGCTTTCACCGAATTTTCGTTTTGTGACCAGCGTTTACGCCAATTCCATGCCTGATCCGAGCGGCGTCATCCGCGGCGATTTGACAATTTACGGGCGCGGCGACCCGAGCATTTCGACCGCGTTTAACAACCAGGATTATTTCAAGGGAATGAATAATCTGGCGGAAAAAATCGTCGCCGCGGGCGTCAGGCGCATCGAAGGCGCGCTCGTCGGCGACGAAAGCTATTTTACGGGCGACCCGGTTCCGGCAAGCTGGGAATGGGAAGATTTGCAGTGGTATTACGGCGCGGAGGTTTCGGCTTTGTCGGTCAACGATAACGCGCTCGATGTAATCGTGCGTCCCGGCTCGGCGGTCGGCGCGCCCGCCGGCGTCCAGCTCCTGCCGTCCGTTAACGGCGTCGTGCTGGTCAACAACACGACGACGAGCGCCGCCGGAACGAGACGCGACATCGGCATCCGCCGCCGCCTCGGCACAAACGTCGTGGAAGTTTTCGGCTCGATACCGCGCGGCGCGGGCGCGTATACGAATTACGTTTCCGCTCCGAAACCGGCGATGATTTTCGTTTCGATGCTGCGCCAGATGCTCGAACAGAAAGGCGTCGTCATTACCGGGCAGACGCGCACCGTCGACGCCGAGTTTCGCAAAAATGCGCCCATGCCGGTCGCAAATATGGTCGAGGTAGCGAAACTCGAATCGCCGCCGCTTGCCCTTATCGCCGCGAAAACGATGAAGCCGAGCCAGAATCTTTATACCGAGCTGATTTTGCGCGCGATGGGCGAAACCATCGGCGACCGGGCTAATCCGCGCTGGACGAGCGCCAATCGCGGCATCGCCGTCGTCGATAAATTTCTGGGCGAAATCGGCGTCGCGCCGGGCAGCGTTTTAATGCACGACGGCTCCGGCTTGTCGCGCCACGATTTAATCACGCCGAACGCCGTCGTCCAGCTTTACACGTATATGAACCGGAGCAAAGCGGCGACGGCGTGGCGCGAAAGCCTGACGATTGCGGGCGTCGACGGCACTTTGAAAGACCGCCTGAAAGGAACGCGCGCCGAAAACAACGTGCGCGGCAAAACCGGGACGATTGACCAGGTTTCCAGCCTCTCGGGTTATATGACGACGGCGGCGGGCGAGCGGCTGGCTTTTTCGCTTCTCACGAACTATATTCCGAGCAGCAGCCTGCGCCACGCCGCGATTGACGAAATCGTGGTTCTGCTGGCGAATTTTAACGGAAAAACGCAATGAGAAGATTTTAGATGTTAGATGCCGAGGTCAGTTTCTCTTACTAACATCTAACATCCGGCATCTCCTATGATTAGCTTCTGCAAATTTCACGGCTTCGGCAATGACTATATCGTTTTCGAAGACGAAGAATTGAAAGACGTCGCTTCGCTCTCCGATTTCGCCGTCAGGGTCTGCCGTCGCCACACGGGCATCGGCGGCGACGGCATTGCCGTTCTCGAAAAAATTTCGGGCGGAACGGCTGATTATTCGTGCCGCATTATCAATCCGGACGGCAGCGAAGCCGGATTTTCCGGCAACGGAACACGCTGCGCCGCCGCGTATCTTCATTACAAAAATCTCTGGCGCAAGCCGAATCTGCGGCTCGAAACCAGAAGCGGCGTAAAAAACTACGAATTATTGAAAAGCGAAAACAGCGGTCAGACTCTCTGGTTTCGCGCCGAACTGGGAAAACCGAAATTCGATTTGCCGAACGACGCCGACAGACAAACGGCAGCCGCAGCGCGGGAAAAAAATCTGGAAACAGCGCAGTTTTCGACCATCATGCTGCCGCAGGAAAATTTGGTTTTGAAATTCTTTTACGTCGATGTCGGCAACCCGGTCGCGTGTATATTTGTCGACGATTTCGACCAAATCGACTGGCGGCGCGCCGGACGTATTATCGAAGCCCGAACGGAAGTTTTTCCCGAGAGGACGAACGTCGTGTTTATCAAAACCCACGATATGGAAAATATCGAAATCCGCATCTGGGAACGCGGCGCGGGCGAAACTTCTTCTTCGGGAACCTGCTCGGTTGCGGCGGCGGTCGTTCACCTGCGTCGCGAAAATCTGCGCGGCACGGTTCAGGTTCACGCCGCAGGCGGCACGACCGAAGCCGTCTGGCGCGAAGAGGACGACGAAATGCTGATTACGGGTCGCGCCGACCTGACATTCTGCGGCGAGATTCAGCCATAGTATAACAGGTGATAAAAGCGGGAAAGCGAGAATGATGAAGCCAGTTCCTCATCACTCTCGCCTTCCCGCTTTTTGCGTCGATTTGCCGGAGTTTACAAAAGTTATTTCGACGCGGAATTAATATGCACGCCGCCGTTGGTCGTGACGATGCGAATGGGCGCGCCGCCGCCGTTCAAATCGGCGGTGATGCGCGTTTTGCGCTGGTGGCGCTCGGTTTTTTCCACGTTCAGCGCCGGGATGTTGCTTCTGAAGCCGCCGTTGACCGTGCCGGTTTCGATGCGCGCCGCATAAGTTTCCGGCAGCGTCAGGTGAACGCCGCCGTTGGTCGTTTCGACGTCCAGCCCGCTGCCTTTCCAGCCGCTGCCCGCCAGGGTGATACGCACGCCGCCGTTGGTCGTTCTGCCTTTGACGCTTCCGGCAACCTCGCTCAGATGAATGCCGCCGTTGGTCGCTTCGAATTCGATTGAGCCGTCGACGCCGGAGATTTTGATGCCGCCGTTGTGCGTCGCCAGCCGCAGATTCGTCGCGCGCGGAACGAGAATTTCGTAAGAAACAGCCCAGTTCGTTTCGTCGGTTGCGGCTTCGGTACGAATGGTCGAGCCGGCGGTTTCGATACGGATACCGCGAGCAATCGCGCGCGCTTCTTCGTCGGTCGTCGCGCGCGTCTGGATGCAGGCGCGAACCAAAACGTCGCTGCGATTCTCGCCGCGCACGCGAATGCCGCCGTTGCGCCGCGCATCGACGTCGACCACGCCGCCCGCCGCAACCGTAGATTCGCGAGCTTCCTTGTGCGAAACTTTGCTGTCGCCGCTTGAATAATTGTTGTTATCGCAGAAATCCCCACGCTTTTCGCTCTTTTCCTGAGCGAAAACCGTCGAGCCGGACAGGCACAGAATCACCGCTGCGACGGCGAGCAAAATATAACGGAAAAATGGCGCGTTTGTCGTATAAACCTTCATTTTTAATTTTCTCCTGATTTAGTATTTGAATTTCGCGGATTGCGTTTTCTATTAAGGTAAACACCGCGCGCCGCCGATTTGTGACACTAAATTAGAGAAATAAAAATGAATAGTGAAAACCGATCAGGTAAAGAGCAAATCCTTTCTCTATTCATTCCTTCAGCGCGTCGATGATTTTCGGCACGAGTTCCTCGCACCAGGCTTTTTCCAGATTGGTCATCAGGGCGATGGCGAATTTCTGTTCGGGAATCAGGTACAGATACGTGCGCGTTCCGGCTTGGCTGCCGTCGTTGAAGATTTTTCGCTGCCCGCCCTGCGTGTTAATCAGAAAGCCGTAGGCGTAGCCGGATTCTTTGCCGTCGCGCGTTTTCGGTTTCGTCCACATTTGTTCGAGCGTTTCCGGTTTGACGAGCAAGCCGCCGTTGAGCGCGGCGGCAAAGCGCGCCATGTCTTCGGCGGTCGAGACGGTTCCGCCGCCGGGAATTTTGATGCTCGTGTCGTGCAGCGGCGCGTTGCGGATTTCGCCCGCCTGCGTTTTGCTGTAGCCGCGGGCGCGGTTCGGGATAATCGCGGAAACGTCGTCGGCGAGAGTGCGCGTCATTCCGGCGGGCTTGAAAATGTTTTCGCGCACGTAATCCAGATAGCTTACTCCGGAAGCGCCTTCGACGGCGCAGCCGAGCAGGGTGTAGCCCGGCGTCGAATACGAATATTTCGTTTCCGGCTCAACGACCAATGGGTCGTCTTTAAAAACGGCGACGGCTTCGTTAATGCTGTTAAAGTGTTTCGTGGTCAGAATTTCGTCCAGCTTGTTGTGGCGCACGCCGCTGAAATGCACGAGCAACTGGCGGACGGTAACGGAAAACTGCCTGTCGGCGGGCGCGTCTTTCAGCGACTGCTTTTCCGGGTAAGCGGCGCAGTATTTATTGACCGGCGCGTTTAAATCAATTTTTCCTTTTTCGACCAGCTGCATCACGGCGACGGCGGTGACGGACTTGGTGACCGAAGCCAGACGGTACGCGGTGTCGGCTTTCGCGGGAACGGAATTTTCCACGTCCGCCAGCCCGTAGCCTTTCGACCAGCTTAACTGATTGTTCAGAACGACGGCGACCGACAGCGCGGGCGCTTTGTGCTGCGCCATCCAAGCCGCGATTGCCGCTTCGATTTTTTCCACTTTCGCCTGCGGCAAGCCTTTCGTGTTCTGCGCCGAAGCCGCCAGCGGCAGCGCGAGGCAAAGCAAAGCGACGATTATTTTACGTTTCAGATTCATAGATTCAGTCTCCGGCATCGTTTAAGGGATTTTCCTGAATTAGACGCTCGTTTCAAACGTTTGTAAACTTAATACACCGTATTGCGCCTTAAATGCAATGAGCTGCGTATCGAGTTTCGTCAACCGTGCATCGAGTTCACTGAACCGTGAATCGAGTTTTACGTTCACTAAATCGAGTTTCGTCAACCTTGCATCGAGTTTCATCAACCTTAAATCGAATTTAATGATGGTTGAATCGAATTTAATGATGGTTGAATCGAATTTAATAAAGCTTGAATCGAATTTAGTGAACCTTGAATCGAATTTAATAACCCTTGAATCGAATTTAACAACCCTTGAATCGAATTTAAGGTTCATTGAATCGAGTTTTATGATTCTTGAATCGAGTTTAATGAACCTTGAATCGAATTTCGTCAACGTTGAATCGAATTTCGTCAACGTTGAATCGAATTTAATGAACTTTGAATCGAGTTTAAGGTTCATTAAATCGAGTTTAATGAAGCTTGAATCGAGTTTTACCAACCTTAATTCGAGTTTTATGAGTTTTAACTGAAGTTTTAAGAAGCTGTTTGGAAATTCGATTTCAGGTCGCCGGAGGCGATAAACATTATAGCCTATGGTGAAACCATAGGTTTTGGCACGAGACCGAGACAGCCCGACGCTGAAAGCGTCGAACATTGCGGCGGCGTTTTTGCGGCTCGCCTTCAGCGAGCGATTGAATCGTTTGCCGCGTTCCCGGCGTTTCACGCCGGTCTATAATGTTCGTCGTCAAAGACGACAAAACAAAACATCGAATTTTCAAACAGCTTCTAAGAACCTTAAAGCAGGTTTCGGCAGCCTTTAATCGAGTTTTATAAAGCTTAAATCAAGCTCTGCGGACGCTGAATTTCTAAAGCACGCCGCGAAAGCTTTTGCGGTGAAGCGGGCACGCGCCGTGCGTTTTTAAAGCTTCGAAATGCGCTTTTGTGCCATAGCCGACGTGCTTTGCAAAGCCGTACGCGGGATAAATTTTGTCCATTTCCCGCATCAGCTCGTCGCGAAAGGTTTTGGCGATAATGGAAGCGGCGGCAATCGAGGCGGAAATCGCGTCGCCGTGAATGATGGCTTTTTGCGGAAGCTTCAGGTCTTTCAGCTCGACGGCGTCAATCAACAGGAAATCCGCCGGCGGTTCGAGGTTTTCAATCGCCAGCCGCATCGCTTTTTTCGTCGCTTGCAGGATGTTGATGCGGTCGATTTCGTCGGCTTCGACCCGGGCAATCGAGAAGGCGAGAGCCGTTCGTTTGATTTCTTCGTCGAGGGCTGCGCGCTTTTTCGCCGTCAGCTTTTTCGAATCGTCGAGTCCGGCGGGAACCGGTTTCGACAAATCCAGAATCACGGCGGCGGCAACCACCGCGCCCGCCAGACAGCCGCGCCCGACTTCATCGACGCCCGCGATAAAGCGAAAGCCCTCGGCGAACGCGCGCTTTTCAAAATCCAGATTTATTTCAGAGACGCGAGGAAGACGCGCCGAAGACGCGGAGACGCGAGGAGAAGATTCGTTCGGCGGCGGCTGCTGCGATGAATCAATTCTCTTCGCGTCTCCCATTCTGCGTCTCTCCCGTTTCGCTCGCTATTTCTTCGCGGCGTTGGCGGCGTCCTTATTGCGCGTATCGCGCTCTTTGATGCGGGCGGCTTTACCGCGCAGCTCGCGCAGGTAATAAAGCTTGGCGCGGCGCACCTTACCGCGACGCACGACGTCGATGTGGTCGACAATCGTCGCGTGCAGCGGAAAGATTCTCTCCACGCCGACGCCGAAGCTCACCTTTCGAACGGTCACGGTTTCGCGCGCGCCGCCGTGTTTGCGGGCGATGCACAAGCCTTCAAAAGCCTGCAATCTCTCCTTGTTGCCTTCCTTGATGCGCACGTGAACGCGAACGGTGTCGCCCGGCTGAAAAGCCGGAATGTTTTCTTTTAACTGCGTGTTTTCAATAAAATCCAAACGGTTCATTTTTTTAGTCAGTGAGAGGTGAAACGCGCAAAGTAATCTTTAAATTTCGCTTACCTTTTGCTACTCACTTCAACTATTCTCCTTTATCAATAAGTAAATCTTTTCTGTTCTTCTCGGTTTTTTCGAGCGATTTTAGCCGCCGCCATTTTTCAATCTCGGCGTGATGCCCGTTTAATAAAACTTCCGGCACTTTCATTCCGCGAAACTCGGCTGGGCGCGTGTAATGCGGGCAGTCCAGCAAATTTTCCGTAAACGAATCGTTGACGGCTGACGTTTCGCTGCCGAGAGCGTCCGGCAAAAGCCGCACAATCGCGTCGACCAGCACAATCGCCGCCGGTTCGCCGCCCGACAGAACGTAATCGCCGATGGAAATTTCGTCCGTCACGAGCGCCTCGCTGACTCTTTCGTCGACGCCTTCGTAACGACCGCAAATCAAGACGACGTGCGCGGCTTCGTCGGCAAATTCGCGCGCGACCCTCTGTTTAAAAACTCTGCCCTGCGGCGTCAGCAAAACCACGCGCGTCCGCGGCGGATAATTCTCGCGCTCGCAGGTTCCGACCAGGTTTTCAATCGCGTTAAAAATCGGCTCGGGCTTAAAAACCATCCCGTCGCCGCCGCCGAACGGGCGGTCGTCCACCATTTTATGCTTGTCGGTCGTGAACGCGCGCAAATCGTGAACGTTTATTCGGACGATTTCCGCAGCTCGCGCGCGGCGGATTATTCCAAAGTCAAAGACCTCTCGGAAAAATTCGGGAAATATTGTTAAAACGTCGATTCTTAACATTTTAGATTTACGATTGGATGAGGAATAAATTTCTGATTTTCCGCTTCCAGACTAAATCGCAAATCTAAAATCTAAAATTCCAACAATCCTTCGGGAATATCCGCGCGAATCAGATTGTTTTCGACATCGACCTCGACGCAAACGCTGAAGGCAAACGGAATCAGATAATCTTTTTCCTCTTTTGCACTCTCGACGACCAGAATTTCCGTGCCGCCGGTTCGCATTACTTCCCTGACGCGCCCGAGCGTTTCGCCTTCCAGTGTTTCGACGGCGCAGCCGATCAATTCCCAATCGAAAAACTCGTCCTCTTCCAGCTCGACGGCGGCGGATTCGGGCACGCAGATTTCACAATTTATCAAACCTTCCGCCGCTTCAATCGAATCGAAACCGGCAAATTTTAAAATCACGCGGTCTTTCTGAAACCAGTGATTTTCGAGCTTTAACTCTTCGCGCCCGCCGCCGTCCGGCTTAATCGCAAAAACCGTCTTCGTTTCTTTGAAGCGTTCGGGAAAATCGGTCAGCACAACGGCAACCAGCTCGCCGCGCAGCCCGCGCGTTCTGACGGTTTTAGCGATGGCGACCAGGTCTTCCATTCAAGTTTGCAGATAGTTGCGGACAGTTGCAGATAGTTGCAGGAAGTTAAAAACAGTTTCGATAGTTCAGCCTTTCGCACTTTCTTCCAACTATCTGCAACTATCTGCAACTATCTGCAACTTCGGTAAACTTATTCAACCACCTCTAAGACGAAACGCCTGCGCTGCTTCTGGCTCGCGGCGTATAGAAGACTGCGAATCGCCTTGATGGTGCGACCTTCGCGCCCGATAAGCCGTCCCATCTCGCCCTCGCCGACCTTGACGGAAATAACGGTCGTGTTGGCGCTGTCGCCCGGTTTTTCCGACACTTCGACCGCATCTGGGGCGCTGACCAGGGCTTTGACGAGTTTTTCGATGGCTTCTTTCATATTTTAAAGCGAGCCGTGAGCGGTAAGCGGCAAGCAGTTCTCTTCTTCCCGCTCACCGCTCACGGCTTACTGCTCACTTTCCGCCTGCGCCGGATTGTTTTTAATCAGGCTCGCCACGGTTTCGGTCGGCTGCGCGCCGACGCTGATCCAGTATT
>DATHBC010000443.1:0-4895 GCA_035296345.1 Pyrinomonadaceae bacterium
ATTTTCGGTTTTGGATTTAGCGCCGATTGTCGAAGGCGGCGGCGCGGGCGAGGCTTTGCGAAATTCGCTTTCGCTGGCGCGGCACGCGGAAAGGCTCGGTTACCGGCGTTTCTGGCTCGCCGAACACCACAACATGACGGGCATTGCGAGCGCGGCGACTTCCGTTGCCATCGGTTACGTCGCGGGCGGAACGTCAAAAATCCGCGTCGGCGCGGGCGGCATCATGCTGCCGAATCACGCGCCAATCGTCATCGCCGAGCAATTCGGAACGCTCGAATCGCTTTACCCGAATCGGATTGATTTAGGCTTGGGACGCGCGCCCGGCAGCGACCAGGCGACGGCGCTCGCGCTGCGCCGCACGCTGCACACGAGCGGCGACGATTTTCCCGAATTGCTGGAAGAATTGAGATTTTTCCTGCGCGAGCCGGTCGCGGGTCAAAGAGTCAGAGCCGTTCCGGGCGCGGGCTTGAACATCCCGATTTGGCTGCTCGGTTCGAGCGGCTTCAGCGCGCGGCTGGCGGGCGAGCTGGGTTTGCCGTTCGCTTTCGCCGGACATTTTGCGCCGGAATATATCCTGCCCGCGTTTGAGCTTTATCGCCGCTCGTTCTCGCCCTCGGACGCGCTCGAAAAGCCTTGCGCGATGCTGGCGATAAACGCCGTCGCCGCCGAAACTGACGCGGAAGCTTGGCGTCTGGCGACCTCGCAGTTTCAATCGTTTCTGAATCTGATTCGCGGCAAGCCGGGACGGCTCCAGCCGCCGGTCGAAAGCATGGACGAGCTTTGGTCGCCGCAGGAAAAAGCGGCGGTCGAATCGAAGCTCGGCGGCTCGATAATCGGCGGCGCGGCGACCGTCAAACAGAAGCTGGAAAAGCTTCTGGCGGATACGAACGCCGACGAATTGATGATAAACGCGATGATTTACGACCACGAGGCGCGGCTGCGCTCGTATGAAATCGTCGCCGGAGTTTGGCAGGACAAAACGGAGAAATATTATGTGAAAAAGTGAAAAAGGTTAAAAGTGAAAAAGCTGTCGTCATTTCTCGACGGCAAACTTTTTCACCTTTTCACTTTTCCGCTTTTCACCTTTGGAAATTATGAAAGCAATCAGAATTTACGAATTCGGCGCGGCGGAAACGCTGAAGCTGGAGGAAATCGAAAAACCGCGGGCAAAGGCGGGCGAGGTTTTGATTAAAGTCGCCGCGGCGGGCGTTAATTACGCGGACACGATGATGCGGGCGGGCAATTATTTAACGCGCCCCGAACTTCCCTTCACGCCCGGTTTCGAAGCAGCCGGAACGATTGACGAAATCGGCGCGGAAGTCTCGAATCTGCAAGTCGGGCAGCGAGTTTTAACCTGGCTTTCCGGCGGCGGATACGCCGAATATGTCGCGGCGGAAGCGGCGAGCGTGATTCCGATTCCCGACGAGCTCGGTTTCGGCGAAGCAACCGCGCTGCTGGTTCAGGGCTTGACGGCGCTCGGGCTTTTGAACGAAACGAGAGCCGGGCAGACGATTTTGATTCACGCGGCGGCGGGCGGCGTCGGCAGTTTGCTCGTGCAGCTTGCCAAACACAAAGGCTTAAAAGTTATCGGCACGGCTTCAAACGAGCAGAAGCTGGAACTGGTCACTAAGCTCGGCGCGGACGTGGGCGTAAATTACACCGAAAGCGACTGGACGGACGAGGTTTTGCGCGCGACCGAAGGCAAAGGCGCGGATTGGATTATCGAAATGGTCGGCGGCGAAATCGTCGGGCAGAATCTGAAAGTGCTGTCGACAAACGGCACGATGTGGATTTACGGCGCGGCGAGCGGCGAAGATTACCGCCTGTCGGCGCTGAGCCTGATGCAGAAAAATCATATCGTGCGCGGCTACTGGTTGAGAAACGAAACGACCGAAAATCGCCTCGCTTTTACCAGAGAACTGCTCGGACACATTCGCGACGGACGCTTGCAGATTCAGGTCACGGAATTTCCGCTCGAACAGGCGGCTGAGGCGCACAAGGCAATCGAAGGCAGAAAAACGACCGGCAAGGTTGTATTGACCGTTTGAGCTAAAAGGAGAAAAGACGAATGAAAATCGGAATTATCGGCGCGGGAAACATCGGCGCAAACGCCGCGAAGCTTTTTGTCGAAGCCGGGCACGAAATCGCCGTCGCCAATTCGCGCGGCGCGGAAACTTTGCGGGATTTAATCAATGAATTAGGCGGCGAGCGGGCGCAAGCCGCGAGCGTCGAAGAAGCGGCGCGATTCGGCGAAATCGTTTTCGTTTCGATACCTTTCGGAAAATACAGAGAGCTTCCGGCTGAGGCTTTCGACGGCAAAATCGTGATTGATTCGAATAATTATTACCCGGAGCGCGACGGCAATTTTTCCGAGCTCGACAATAATCAGACGAGTTCGAGCGTGCTGCTGGCTGAACACCTCGGCGGCGGCGCGCGCATCGTCAAAGCCTTTAACACGATTTGGTTCGAGCACCTGAAAACGCAGGGCAGAAAGGATTTGCCGGTCGAGGAACGACGCGCGATTTTTATCGCCGGAGACGACGCGGAAGCGAAAGCGGCGGTGACGAAATTGATTGAAGACATCGGTTTCGCGGCGGTCGATACGGGCGATTTGGCGGACGGCGGTCTGGCGCAGCAGCCCGGCACGGCGCTTTACAATCGCAACCTGACCTCGGCTGAAGCCTACGCGATTATCAGCGCGGAAACTTATTAGAAAGGAAATGCGAGAGACAGCCCGCTCGCCTGACAAGGGCGATTTTAGAAGATAAAAAGCCCAATTTTAAAAGAAAAAGTCATGAAATATCGAAAACTGGCGATGATGGCGAGCGTTAACAGGTAAGAAATTTAACCACAGATAAACACGGATGGACGCAGATTTAAGACAAGATAGACAGGATTATGCAGGATAATTTTTTTTTCATTTGCGTTAATCTGTTTTCATCTGTGGTTTCAAAAATAAAAAAGGGAAGGTAAAAAAATTATGGCGGTAAGAACGGCGAAAGCCGATTGGGAAGGCGGTTTGACTGACGGGAAAGGCACGATGGCTTTGGGCAGCGGCGCGTTTGAAGGCTCGTTTTCCTTTAATACGCGAATGGGCGACGAGCCGGGAACGAATCCGGAAGAATTAATCGGCGCGGCGCTGGCGGGCTGCTACACGATGGCTCTGAACGCGACGCTGGAAAAGGAAGGCAGCAAGCCGAACAGCGTGCGCACGGAAGCAAAAGTTCATTTCGGCAAAGACGGCGCGGGCTTTGCCATCACGCGCATTGATTTGCAAACCGAAGCCGACATCGACGGCATCGAAGAGGCAAGGTTTCAGGAAATTGCCGGAGAAGTGAAAAAAGCCTGTCCGGTCAGCAAAGCGCTGACGGGAACGGAAATCACGCTCAACGCTAAATTAACCAAAGCGCGGGCGGCAGCCTGATATTTGAAATAAAAAAAATGAGAAAGGATATTTTATTTATCCTTTCTCATTCAGCAGAGCGGATTGGATTTTATTTTCCGGCGGCATTGGATGCGCCGCGCCCGGTTTTTTGCTGTAGCTCGTCGATGCGGACGGAAGCCTCGGCTTTGGTGAGATTTTCATCGAAATCTTCTTTGGCTTCCTCGCTCAGAGTTTTCAGATAAGAGCGTTGCGCGCCGGTCATCGGCTCGTCGCCGGTCGTCCAATCTTCGGGGTTTTTAATGGTGTTGCTTTCATCGGCGTGTTGCTGCGTAAGTTTGTCAGTCATAAATTACTCCTCGGTGTTCGATTTTGTTTCAGTGATTAAACACTAGCCTAAACATTGCACAAATCGTGCCACCGGGTAAAAGAAAAGATTTGGCAAACGCGCGACGCGCGCGCTAAGATGAAATAAACGTTTGCGAAAAAGGGATTTAACCGTTTTCGCGCAATTTTAAGAATAATTTTTTAGGAGAAAAATATGGGAAATTTTGCAAAACAAGCGACGGATACAAATTTTGAAACGGATGTTTTGTCTTCGGACAAACCCGTGCTGGTCGATTTCTGGGCTGAATGGTGCGGACCGTGCCGGATGATTGCGCCGTCGGTCGAAGCCATCGCCGCAGATTACGAAGGCAAGGCGAGCGTTTATAAAATGAACGTGGACGAAAACATGAACGTGCCGCAACGCTACGGCATCCGCGGCATTCCGACCCTCATCGTTTTCAAAAACGGCGAGGAAAAAGAGCGCATCGTCGGCGCGGTCTCGCGCGAAGCGATTGCGAACGTGATTGAAAAATACGTCTAACTTTCGGTGAAGCCTGATTTGTCCTCTGTGATTTATTTGCAGAAAATCGCAGGGGACAAATCTATTTTAAATCTATGAAAGTAATTCTCGACCACATCGTTCTGAATGTTCGCGACGCTCAGGCGGCGGTAGATTTTTACGGCAAAATACTGGGGCTGGAAATCGAAAGACTCGAAAAATTTCAAAACGGCATCGCGCCTTACCCGTCCGTCAGAATCAACGACGAAACTCTGATTGATTTGTTTCCGCCGAAAATGTGGAGAAGCGAAACGGGCGAAAGCGTTTCGGGCGGCAAGACCAACCTGCATCACTTTTGTCTGACTTTGGAAGAGCACGAATGGAAGGAACTGGTCAATCGCCTGCACGCCAACCGGATTGAGATTACGCGATACGCCGACGACAATTGGGGCGCGCAGGGCGGCGGCGTTTCCGTTTATTTCAACGATTCGGACGGAAATGAAGTCGAAGCCAGATATTATCGGGACGAGTAAGGAAGATGAAAGCAATAATTGTCAGAGAATTCGGCGCGCCCGAAGTGATGAAGCTCGAAGAAGCCGCCGATTTGCCGCCGGATAAAAATCAGGTTTTGGTACGCGTGCGCGCCGCCGGAGTAAATCCGGTCGACACATATATTCGCACCGGCAC
>DATHBC010000444.1:0-6110 GCA_035296345.1 Pyrinomonadaceae bacterium
GGAAATCCCGGCGGGCGCGGTCGTCGTGCAGGGCGCGCGGCAAATCACGAGCGGTTTCGGCAAGGAAAACGGCTTATCGCTCTACGCTCCCGTTATCGTCAAATACCGCGACGAGCGCACGGACGCGGCGACGCGGCTGGAAGATTATTTGAGGTAGATTAAAGGGGAATTAATATGAATCAGAAAAAACAGAGCTGGAAATTCTCCGCGAGAAAATTGAAAATCTTATCAAAGAAGAAGGTTATGAAATCGAGGAGATTGAAACTACAACTTTACATAACTCTAAGCTAAGAACAGGTGGGCATTACGGCGGAATAACCGCAGGTGAAATCAAACTAAAAGTTGTCAGGAAATATGGTTTAATGGCTCAGGAATAAGTAGAATAGTTTACTAAGGAACAGATTATGAGCGTAAAAGTTTCACAAATGACGGTTGAGGAATTGCGCGAGATAATTGGCGCGGTGGTCGAGGAAAAACTGCGGGCATTATTGGACGATGAAGACACTTTGGAATTGACCGACGAGCTGCAAAAAAGACTTTTTCGGCAAAAAAAGGAAGTCGAAAACGGCGAGCGCGGCGAATCATTGGAAGATGTTGTTGCGAGTTTGGGATTGAATTAAATGTATCGGGTTCGGTTTATAAAAGATGCCGTTCTAGACCTTGAAAGACTTGATAAGGAGACGGCGCGGCGGATTGTGAGAAAGATAACCGGCTGGCGGAAAATGCCGAAACGATTCAGCCGAAAGGTTTGCGCGGCAAACTTGCGGGCTTAACCGAAATTCGTGAAGGCGATTATCGAATCCTTTATGAAATAATTCACGCGGAGAAAATTCTCATCATCCATTTTATCGGTCATCGAAGAGAAGTTTATAAAAACAAATGAACGCTTTAGCAAAAGAAAAAATGCAATTAAAATTACCGCGCCGCCTGCAGGGCGTTGCGCCGACTTTGATTCGACAGATTTTCGAGCGCGCTTTGCCCGGCTCGATAAACTTCGGTCTGGGCGAGCCGGATTTGCCGACGCCGCGCTTTATGCGCGAGGAGGCGGCGCGCGTCGCGCTCGAAGAACAAAACGGCTATACATCGCACGCCGGGCTTTTGCCGCTGCGCGAGAAAATCGCGGCGCAATACGCGCACCTGAATCTGGACGCGAAAACGCAGGTTTGCGTGACGGTCGGCTCGCAGGAAGCGATGACCGCCGCTTTTCTCGGCATCGTGGACGAGGGCGACGAGGTTCTGATCCCGAACCCGTCGTTTCCGGCGTATGAAAACTGCGTCAAGATTTCGGGCGGCGAGCCGATTTTTTATCGCCTGCCCGCCGAAAAGGATTTCGCGTTCGACATCGAAGAATTCAAATCGCGCATTACGCCGCGCACGAAAGCGGCGGTCGTCATTTCGCCGTCGAACCCGACCGGGAAAGTTTTCACGGAAAACGATTTGCGGCAGATTGCCGACGTTCTGAAAGAGACGGGCGTTTATTTGATTTCCGACGAGATTTATTCGGATTTGTATTTTACTGAAAATGCGCCGCGCTCGGCTTCGGAATTTTACGATAAAACCGTGATTGTCAGCGGTTTGTCGAAATCTCTGAGCATGACGGGCTGGCGCGTCGGCTGGGTCGCCAGCTCGCAGACGGACGTCGTCAAAGCGGCTCTGACTCTGCACGGATTTTTGACCGTTTGCACCTCGACGATTTCGCAGAAAGCCTCGCTTTTGGGCTGGACGGAAGAAGCCGAGCGGGCGAAAGCCGAAGCCAGAGAAATTTACCGGCGGCGCGGGCGTTTTTTGATTGATATTTTGCAGCGGGAATTGAATCTGCGGGGAACTTCGCCCGAAGGCGCGTTTTACACGATGGTCGACGTGCGGCATTTGGGCGACGATTTGGAAGTCGCGGAAAAATTTCTGCAAAACCGCGTGATTACCGTGCCCGGCGTCGCTTTCGGCTCGGAAGCGAAAGGTTTCCTGCGCGTTTCGTTCTGCAACACCGAGGAGCGAATGGCGGAAGGCGTGCGCCGGATGAAAGAAGCGTTATAAACGCAAAATTCAAAATGCAAAGTGCAAAATGGAAATAAATAAATCGCATTTTGGGCTTTGCATTTTGAATTTTGCATTTTGAATTTTGCATTATGAACAAGTATCGTGTCGGAATTTTAGGCGCGACCGGAACGGTCGGGCAGCGGTTCGTCCAGCTTTTGGAAAATCACCCGCAGTTTGAAGTGACGGCGCTCGCCGCCTCGGACCGTTCGGCGGGCAAGACTTATCTGGAAGCGACGCCGTGGAAGCTGGCGACGCCGATTCCCGAAGCCGTCAAAGATATTGTCGTGCAGCCGATTGCGCCGCCGCTCGATTGTGATTTGATTTTTTCCAGCCTGCCGTCCGGCGTCGCGCGCGAGACCGAGGAATCGTTTGCGCGCGCCGGTTATCCGGTCATCAGCAATTCGTCCTCGTTTCGGATGGACGAGGACGTGCCGCTTTTGATTCCCGAAATAAATTACGAGCATCTCGGCTTGATTGATTATCAGAAACAGAAACGCGGCTTTGACAAAGGGTTTATCGTGACGAATCCGAACTGCGCGGTCGTTTCGTTTGCGCCGCCGCTCGCCGCTCTGGAAAGGCGTTTCGGCATCGAATCCGTTATCGTGACGACGATGCAGGCGATTTCCGGCGCGGGTTATCCGGGCGTCGCGAGCCTCGACATAACCGACAACGTTTTCCCGTATATTTCCGGCGAGGAGCCGAAGGTCGAAACCGAAGCGCAGAAAATTCTGGGCAGGCTGCAAAACAATTCTCACGTTCAGCCGTCGGATTTCACGGTTTCGGCGCAGTGTTTTCGCGTCAACGTGACGGACGGTCATCTGGCGGCGGTGCGCGTCAGCCTGCAGGAAACGGCGACGCTCGAAGACGTCAGGCAGGCGATGATGGATTTTCCGCGCCTGAATCTGCATTCGTCGCCGAAGCCTTTCATCTACGTCTGCGACGAACCCGACCGCCCGCAGCCGCGTCTCGACCGCGAGCGCGGCAAAGGAATGTCAATCACGGTCGGCAGGCTTTATCCCGACAACGTTTTCGATTATCGCTTCGTCTGCCTGAGCCACAACACGATTCGCGGCGCAGCCGGCGCGGCAATCCTGAACGCGGAGCTGCTGATTGAGCGGCGCTTGATTGCGCGAAAATAAATCAGCCGCGAACGAACACGAACAGAAAGAAATCAGTCACAGAAAACACAGAGATTTCAAGAGAAATGAAACCACGGATTTACACGGATTAACTCAGATATGAAACAGATTTTATCCTGATTATGATGTAAATCCTGTTTTAATTATCCTGTGTTTATCCGTGTAAATCCGTGGTTAATTTCTCTCTGTTTTTCCCTGTGCCCCCGGTAGCTGAATTTTCTTTTCTTTGTGCGCGGCTAATCTCTTATTGAATTGTGTAGACGCGAATCAAGCCTTCGATTAATCCCAAATCGGTTTTCTGCTGCGCGACGCTTGAGCCCGACAATGCCTCGGCGTATTGCTCGGTGATTTGCAGTTGTTCGGTCCAGCGCGCGCGCAGGTGCGGGAACAAATATTTCGGTTTCAGCTTGTCTTTCAAACGCTGGACGGACGATTGGAAAGCCGTCCGGGCGTCGCTTTCGTACTTGTCGAAAGCGGCTTTGACGGCGCTGGAAATCGGCTCGGCTTTCATTTCTCCGCCGTGCAGCCCGGCTTTGATTGATTGGCGACAGCCGTTTAGAAAAGCCCGGTTAAGTCCGCGCCTTTCCGCGCGCGAATCGCAGATATTGAAATTGACGGGCAGAATGTCGGTTTCGCCGAACAAAACGTCCAGAGCGAACGCGCGTTCGGGCATCGGTTTGGCGGCAGAATTTCGCGGCGGGCGCAGGAGAATCGCCTGCGGCGGGCGACCGTTGATAATCAATTGTCGCGGGGCGCAATGCGCGGCGGCATCGCCTTCGTGACCTTCCAGATTTTGCGTCATCGCGCCGCGCAAGCCCAGCGTCGTGGTTTTCCCGATAAATCCGGCGAGCGCCATCAGGTGTAAATCCAGCATAATCGAGACGACGACGCGCTGGCGATTGCGCTCGTGCGTCGCCGCGCGCTCTTTCAGCGCGAACGGCATCAGGTGTATGCCCGTGTATTCGGAAAAACCGATTTCGAGAAAAGGATTTGTTCTGTCCGCCATCGTCGTGAATCTTCTACTGCTGCTACCGCTCCTGCTGGAATCGCCAAATTAAATGACTGCCAACAGCATAACTTTTTGCCGTCCGGTCTTTCAAAGTGGTAAGATTCCTCAATTCTTCCAGCAGTTATAAAACTTATGACTCCAATCGTCGAAAATCGAACTTTTACGCATCGGGTGCTGATTATCGTCGCCGTGGTGACGCTGACGATTCTGCTCGTCTGGGGCGCAATCTACGTCATCGACGTTATTTTGCTGGTTTTCGCAGCGGTGCTGCTGGCGGTTTTCCTGCGCGGTCTGGCGGAGCTGACGCGGCGCTACACAAAGCTTTCCGAAGGCTTGTCGGTTCTGCTGGTCGCCGTTCTGCTGCTCGGAATTCTGGCTCTGGCTATTACATTGCTCGCGCCGAGCGTCGCCGAGGAAGCGCGGCATTTGCGCCAGGAGCTCCCGAAATCGGCGCAGAAAGCCAGCAATTATATCCAGCAGTTCGGCTGGGGCAGAACCGTTATCGACCAATTGCCGGGCGCGGATGAAGTGATACAAAAGATTGACGCGTCGAGCCTGCTGACGCGCGTCGGCGGTTATTTTTCGTCGACGCTCGGCGCGATTGCCAATTTTTTTATCGTTATCCTGCTGGCGGTTTATCTGGCGACCGAGCCGCAGACTTACATCCGCGGTTTCGCGAAATTATTCACTTTCGATAAACGCCTGCGCGTCGCCGAGGTTTTCAACATCATCGGCGAAACGCTGCAAATGTGGCTGGTCGGAAAAGCGGCTTCGATGCTGTTTATCGGTCTGCTGACGTGGGTCGGCTTGTGGATTATCGGCGTTCCGCTTTCATTTACGCTCGGTCTGATTGCCGGGCTTTTATCTTTTATTCCGAATTTCGGACCGATAATGTCAGCCGTTCCCGCGATTCTGCTGGCGTTTATCGACAGCCCGATTAAAGCCGTTTACGTCATCGGCTTGTACGTCGTCGTCCAGCTCATCGAATCGAACGTCGTCACGCCGATAATCGAGCGCGAAACGGTCGAGCTGCCGCCCGCGCTGACGATTATCTCGCAACTGGCGCTGAGCGTCCTGATCGGCGGCTTGGGGCTGGTGCTGGCGACGCCGATTCTGGCGGTCATCATGGTTCTGGTGCAGACCGTCTATATCGAAGACGTTCTCGGCGATAAAATCACGGAAGTAAAAGAAAAAGATTTGGAAGAAAAAGACAACGACAAGGCGTAAGCGCGCATCTTGGTTGCAGACTGAGAAAATTTCAAGCAAACGAGACGCCGATTTTTAGGATTATTTAAGACGGATTGCGATTCTTATTTAAATTTATCCCGGATAATCTCAATCAATCCCGAGAAACCGGCATCTCGAAAATATTTTCGCTCAGGATAAATCTTCCGGCTTCGCCTTGACACTAAGAGTTTAGATGCTAAACTCTTAACTCAATTTCTACTACCGACAATAAACGGCTTTGAAAATCTTACCGTTTTCAAATGCTTTATTTTAACCAGAATCATCATGTTTAAGCTTTAAACTCAAAAGGCTTTCGGCTTCTTGAAGGTTTCATTCCATCTATACATACGGCTTGATATATTATCGGCAAATTAAAATAAAATCTCAGGAGTATAAAAAAGCGTGAAAAAAATTCTAGTTATTGCGGCGGTATTTGTTTTAGCAGTTTCTGCATTTCTCTCAATTTCAGACAAAACCGGCGCCAGCAAAAACATCTTCAGCAAAGGCTCATCCGATGAAATCGAAAAAGCCAAACAAAAAAGTTTAAGTGTCATAAAAGACAAAGCCGCTCGTCGCGGCATCGCTCAGGATAACGACTTTAAAGTAAAAAAAGTCGAAATCGACAAGCTGAACATGGCGCACACGCGTTTTCAGCAGACCGTTAACGACGTTCCGGTCTGGGAAGGCGAAGCCATCGT